>CAZNXR010000217.1:0-4734 GCA_964576815.1 uncultured Caulobacterales bacterium
TCGTCGCCGCCGCCTTCACGCCGGGGTGATCCCGCTTCGTGCGTCTCAATTTTCGCCCCTTGCGCGTCTTCCGGGCTGACAACGATCATATCGAACTGCGGCATCGGGCTCTCCTGCGATGAGTAACGCGCCCAACAGAGCCCAAACCGCCGCCATCTGCAATCGGGGCGGGGGCCAAAATGCACAATACTGAAGGGCGCAACCATTCGAACGGCCTTGCAGGATTACACTGGAACATAGGTCAACCGGATCGCGTCATTGCCGATCCGGTCGCTGTTCACAAGGCGGAGCCGCGGCCGGGGGCCAGCAAAGAACGGCTTGCCGCTCCCCAGCACGACGGGATGGAAGTAGAGTTGATATTCATCAATGAGGCCAAGTTCAGCAAGGCTTTGCGCCAGCGCCGGTCCGCCAATCTCGATCTCGCCTTCAAGGTCATTCTTCAGCCCACGGATCACCGCTTCGATATTGCCCGCGACAAGCGTGGCGTTGGGGCCGGCCGACTTCAGCGAGCGCGATACGACCCATTTTTTCTGGCGGCGCCACGCCGCGGCGAATTCGTGCAGCTCCGGGGTCCACTCGGGATGATCGTCATCCCAATAGCGCATGGTCTCGTACAAGCGGCGGCCGTAGACGCTGCGGGTGAGGCCGCGCGCTTGATCTATGAAATGACGAAAGAGCACAGAGTCCGGTGCGAACTTGTCGTGGTCGACATAGCCATCCAGAGAGACGTTCATTCCGAAGATGAGTTTCGCCATGCTGTAAATCCTCCAAGAATTGCGCCCTGTTGGGGATTTAGGCCGCGTCTCGGAAATCGCTAAGTTGCGCGTCGAGCGCACGTTTAAACGCCGGCCGCGCCGTGCAGCGGTCGATATAGGCGGCGAGGCGCGCATCGTTCTCGGCGATTTCCGGCATGATGCGCAACACGGTCGACATGATCAAATCGCCGGCGGTGAAATGATCGCCATCAAGATAAGCTTTGTCGCCGAGCGATGCTGAAACCGCGCCGACGCGCTTGTTCATGAACTCTACGGCGCCCGTGCGGCGCAATTCGCCCCACTCTTCGCCGGCATGAAACAAGTCGATATCGACGACATTGCCGATAGAAGGCTCTACCGAATTTAGGGCCGCGACCACCCATTGCTGCGCCTTGGCGCGCGCTGTGGCCTCCTGCGGCAGCAAGGCCTCGCAGCGTTCGCCGATATGCAGAACGATGGCGCCGGATTCAAACAACGCGAGCCCGTCTTCTTCGAACACGGGCACCTGACCGAAAGGCTGCAGCGCGCGATAGTCCGGCTTGTCCTGATCGCCCTGTTCGAGCAGGCGCGTCCGGTAAGGAAGCCCCGCTTCCTCCAAAGCCCAGCGCACGCGCAGATCACGCACTTGTCCTTTGGCGAAGTCAGGAACCCAGGCGAAAGCCGAAACGGTGATCATTGTGCGGTCTCCTTTGTGAGTTTCTCAAGATAGGCGCCTTGCTTGTTGAAGGCGCTCGACCAGCCGCCCATTTGGCTGTCGCGGCGTTCGGCGTCGAGAATTCCCGACTGATGAAAAATCTGCTCGGTTTTACCGCCGGTTTCGCGAAATAAAACCGTCACCAGCATTTCAACGCCGTCGGACGGGCCGCCGCTGTTCCAGGTGAAGGTGAAGACGAGTTTTGACGGCGGCTCGATTTCTTTATAGACGCCGCCGAACCAGTTTTCGCCATGCTCGCCGGAGGAGATCATCGCGCGATAGGCGCCGCCAACTCGGAAATCCATTTCCACGACGGGGCATTCGAAACCTTCAGGGCCCATCCATTTTTTGAAATGTTCAGGATCCGACCACATCGAAAAAACGAGCGCGGGCGGCGCGTCGAAAATGCGCTTGATCAACAGTTCGTTGCCGGCGAGCGATGCGCTCATCTGGATTTCTCCTTTTTCTTTTTCTGTTTTTGCAGGCGCGCAAGATGGGCGTCCATCCGGTCGAAGCGCTGATCCCAGAAGCGGCGATAGAATTCGAGCCATTCATCGACGCCTTTCAGCGCCTTCGGCTCCAGCTTGCAGGGACGCCATTGCGCGTCGCGGCTGCGCGAGATGAGCCCGGCTGTCTCCAGCACTTTCAGATGCCGCGAGACGGCGGGAAGGCTGATGTCGAACGGTTCGGCGAGCTCGTTCACCGTCGCCTCGCCCTCGGACAGCCGCGCGAGAATCGCCCGCCGGGTCGGATCGGCGAGCGCCGAAAGGGTGAGCGAAAGCGGGTCCATGTTTAACCAGTCTATTAATTAACCACTATGTTAAATATGGGATGAAATGTTCCCGGTCAAGGCAGGGCAACATAAATTAAAGCCAATGCCGAGCGCCCCCGTCCGATAAACAGTGCGGCGCGGCGACGTTCGCCTTGGTTTATTGCGCCGGTGGCGTAAGGAACATCGCAGGGTCGATGACAGGATTGAGCGCGCGCGACGTCACCTTGGTCGTCTGCATCGTCTCGCCCGTGTCGAGATTGCGCGTTTCGCCAGAATCGGAAAACAGGACGCCGCCTGCGGCGCGATAATCCGTATGAAAGGTCTCCTGCCGCGTTTGCGTCATGTCGACATCGGGATGCAACGCGGAGGTCTGCATGTGGCTCGCGAGAAGATACGTGTCCTTGTCGAAGAAGAGATGTTCCGAGAACCCATCCGGGCCGATTTTTTCGATTTCCCAGAACGCGCCGCCGTTTCGTTGCGCCTCGCCGACGAGTGTCAGTTGATAGCCAAGGGCGGCGAGTTCATGCAGTCCGTAAAGATTGTTAAAGATCCCGCGCCGCAGCGCGGCTTCGCCCTCAACGGACTGACGCGAGACGGTTCCGTCGCCGGTCATCTGCCATGCGCCGTCAGGACCGAGCGCTTCGGTGAACACGCGCTCTCCGCCAGCCAAAATGTCGATGCGCATGAAACCGTCGCGCGTCGCGACATAGCGGCCGGTCACCTCAAACGCCGGCTCGACGATCTCAAGTTCGATCTCAACCGCGCGGATATTTTCGATGGCGGCCTTGCCGCCGCGCGCTTCGCTGTTCAGATCAAGGAACCGCGCCAGAGTCATCGCTGCCGGCGCCGGCGCTGACCCGTCAGGCGCGCAGGCGGCGATCAGCAATGACATTGCGCCGAGGAATGATAGTTTAGCGGTCATGGCAGGGCCCCTCTGTAAAATGCTACACTTGTCACAACTAACGGCGCCGCAACGGTAGCGCAATCCCCGGCTCAACCGGTCGCGCCGCCGATGCGATGAACCGAACCTTTGGAACGATGAATGACCACGCTCCTTTACACCCACGCCTCTTTCGGCGCCCATGAAGTTCCGCCCGGCCATGTCGAGCATCCGGGCCGCTACGCCGCCGTTGAAAAAATGCTCCGCCATGAAGATTTTGCGGCGCTGGAGAGGCGCACGCCGCCGCGCGCTACGTCCGAACAAATCGAGCGCGTGCATTCCACGCGCTTCCGCGAACTGGTGGAGGCGAACGCGCCAGCCGAGGGCCTTGCGCAGTTCGACGCCGACACTTTCGCCGGACCGCATTCGCTGGACGCATCATTGCGTGCAGCTGGCGGCGCCTGCGCTGCGGTCGATGCGCTATACGCTGGCGAAGCGAAGAACGCCTTTGTCGCGGCGCGCCCGCCCGGTCATCATGCCGAGCCCGAACGCGCCATGGGGTTTTGCTTCTTCAACGGCGCCGCCATCGCCGCGCAGCATGCGCGCGCCGCGCACGGAGCCAAACGAGTCGCCGTCGTTGATTTCGACGTCCATCACGGCAACGGCACAGAGGCCGCGTTCTGGCATGATGAAAACGCGTTCTACGCCTCGTCGCACGAACATCCGCAATATCCCGGCACGGGCCGCGTCTCCGATCGCGGCGCGTTCGACAATATCGCCAACGCGCCGATCGCCAGCGGCGAGGGAAGCGCCGCGTTTCGCCGCGCCTGGGGCGACAAGCTTCTCCCCGCGCTCTCCGATTTCGGCCCCGGCCTCATCGTCATCTCCGCCGGTTTCGACGCCCACGCCGCCGACCCGCTGGGCGGGCTCAATCTTTCCGAAGAGGACTTCGCCTGGCTGACGGCGGAAATCATGGCGGTCGCGGCGGACAAGGCGGGCGGGCGCGTCGTTTCGATGCTTGAGGGCGGCTATGATTTGAAAGCCCTGGCCGCGAGCGTTGCGGCCCATGTTAAGGTCTTGATGGACCGCTGAAAACCGCGCCATAAGGAGCGGCAGGGCAGTGAAGAACCAAGCATGACCGGCCGCATCATCACCGCACGCCACGGGCGTCCCGATCTTTCCCGCGATGTCACCATCACGGCGCGCGATTACGGCGACTGGTGGGCGCGTTACGACGAAAGCGGCCTCCACCCGGACGAGCGCCCGCCCGCAAGACTGATCGCGCTGGCGCAGGACGCAAAGACGGTGCTCTCCTCGACGCTGCCGCGCGCCATCGAGACAGCACAGCAGGCGACGGCCGGCGCGCGCGAGGTGCCGGCCGACCCGATGTTCGTCGAGGCGCCGTTGCCGCCGCCGCCCTGGCCGGATTTCATCCGCCTGCGCCCGGGCCAGTGGGGCGTCGTCTCGCGGATTTTGTGGAGCCTCGGCTACGCCCCGGCCGGCGTCGAACATGTCAGTGACTCCTGGGCTCGCGTCGACAAGATCATCGCCCGGCTGGAGGCGCATGCCCGCGACGGCGATGTGCTCCTGTGCGCGCACGGATATCTCAACTGGATGATCGACCGGCGCCTTC
>CAZNXR010000218.1:0-4726 GCA_964576815.1 uncultured Caulobacterales bacterium
CCGCGGTCTGGCTCCAGTCCGCCGGGACCTCGATGTCCTCGACAGCGTGAAGCACCTCGCCGCTCGCGCCTTTCAGCGCGCTGTCGACGCGTCGGAAGCGGATCCCCGGATAGGGCCCGCCCTTCGCGGTCGTGAAATGTCTCTCAAAGCGCATGCCTCGCGCGGACCCTTTCATGCCGAAGATATAGTATCGGCGGGCCGACCTCATCTCAATGTTCTGGGCGTCTCGCAACATCGTGAGAAAGCGCCAATTTCTCAGCGCCTTACTGGCGGATGGGAGATCAGGGCCGGCGCGACGGCGACCCCGGGCGGCGCCCCGTCAAGCGCCGGTCAGCGCGATGAAATCGCCTGGCCCCGTTTCTTTCAGGGCCATGGCGGCTACTCTGCCTCAATTTTTGCGATGAACCCAATGATCGAGCGGTTCATTCGCTTGTCATCTGGTTTGCTGACGCGTTTTGCCGCGCCGCGCCCGGCGCAAGCCCCCACCGCCTTAATTGGCGGCGCCTCGACCAAAAGAAGGAAGGGAGCGCGTTACGCGCGCCGACGTATTAGCCCAAGTCCCCCAAGACCTGTCAGGAGCAGAACCAGCGCGCCGGGAACGGGGATTACCGGATCGACGACACCGGCGGCATCGCCCCAAGCGAGCGTGTCGAGCGTGAACGAAAACCCGGTGAGCGCTGATATCGTCAACGACGTGAAAGGCGCATCGGTGACAAAGCCCAGGAACTGGCCAGTGGAAAATCCAGAAAACACCTCAAACACGCTGGTTACGGAGTCCCCGGTGCTCAGCACCGCTTGGTACCCCCCGTCCGTATTGGCGAACGTATTGATATCGATCGCAAAAGCGGTGATTGCAGTGTCGAACGTGAAGGTCGCCGTTTCAGTGGACAAAAAGAACCCGGTTGACGTCGATCCGATCCCGTTCGGCGCCGTCGATGTGAGGAATGTATCCGTGACGATCACCGAACCGCCGGAGGCGGCGTATGTGACCCCGTTCAGCGTTCCAAGCGTGCTGCCGACAGCGAGCCCGTCGAAATTCTCGCCGTTTATGGTCCCGCCGGCGACCGCGGCGAGAAATTCGGCGCGGCTGACGCTCGTGACAACCGTGGCGCTAGCTGCGGAAGACGCCACGACAAAAGCCGCAATGAAAGCCAATAGTTTCATGATAAACCCCCAAAGTTCGATTTTGAGCTATCCACTAAACGAATCAATGTCAAGCGGGTTTGGCGGGCGACGACCGAAATGGGCCCGAAGGCCGCCTGCGGTCCCGGCCTCCGGCGGATCGGTCTGGAGCCTTTGCGCCACGCTCGACACGAAACTCGCCCTCATTCGGGTCGGAACGCTCGACGACCCGTCGCGCTGCGCTCCGGATGCCCATATATTCACGTCAACGAAACAGCCTTGGGTGCTAATCCCCGCAGGCGCCGAGCGCTGTGCCGGTTTTTACCCGGCGGCGGACCGGGTGCGGATGTTCGGGCCCGAACGGATGGCGCGCCGCGAGGCGATGATCGACGAAGCAAAAAGAGAGTCATGCTGAAGCAGCTTTTCGCCTGGTGGGATTCAACGACCTACGGCACCTCCTTCTCGCTGTGGCGCAAGGGCGCGCGCCTCGTCGGCAAGGACGAGCAGGGCAACCGCTATTTCGAGGAATCGGGCCGCACCGGGCCGGACGGGCGTGCGCGCCGCTATGTGGTTTATCACGGGATCGTCGAGGCGAGCCGGGTGACGCCGGACTGGCACGGCTGGCTCCACCACACGTTTGACGAACCGCCGACGGCGGCGCCCTTGCAGCGGCGCGCCTTTGAAAAGGACCATTTGCCGAACATGACGGGGACGCCGCTAGCCTATCGCCCGCCGGGCAGCCTGGCGCGGCGCGAAAGCGGCGTGCCGGCCGATTATGAGGCGTGGTCGCCGGAAGCGGAAAAGGTTTGAGAACGGACGATGGCGAAGGCAAGCATTTTCGAAACGATCGTCGGCGTCGGCGTCCTCGGTGTCGCGGCGGGATTTCTCTATTACGCCTATGAGGCGAGCGGGCGCGGCCAGACCGCGCGGACCTATCCCGTCAAGGCCGTCTTCGGTCGCATCGACGGCGTGACGGTCGGCTCAGAGGTCCGCATTTCAGGCGTCAAGGTCGGCGCAGTGTCGGCGAGCGTGCTCGACCCGCTGACCTACGAGGCGCGCGTCACGCTCAATGTCTCCTCGGGCGTCGAACTCCCTGACGACACGGCGGCCAAGGTCGTCTCGGACGGGCTTCTCGGCGGCGCCCATATCGCGCTCGAACCGGGCGGCAGCGATGTGATGCTCAGCCCCGGCGACACGATTTCAATCACGCAAGGCTCGGTCGATCTTCTCGGCCTCGCCATGCAGGCGTTTTCCGGCAATGCGGCGAAACCGGGCGAAAGCCAAGCGCCGCCCGCCGCCGCGCCTGCGCCAGACGCTTCCTCCGGAGACGGACAATGAAACGGCTATTCCCGATGCTTGCGGCGGGCCTGTGCGCCGGCGCCGCTTTCGCCCAGACGAATGGGCAGACCAGCGTTCAGACCGGCGATCCTGCGCTCGACGATATTCTCTTTGAAGAGCCGGCGCCGGGGGCGCCCGCCGCGACGCCGGGGCCGAGCGAACTCGACGAGTTGAGCCGGGGAACGCTCGACGCCGATTTTCCGGAGATCGCCAGGGTTGATAAGCGCAAACCCGTTTCGGTCACCCTGCGCGCGCTCGACAAGATCGTCGCGAAATACACGGACATCGCCATTCCGATGGACGGCGAGGCGGTCTTCGGTACACTGACGATTACCGCCCGCGCCTGCGACAAGCGCCCGCCGGAGGAATTTCCGGAGACGACGGCCTTCGTCGAGATCGTCGACCGGGCGCCGCCGCCGATTTCCAACCTCAAGATCGCCGCGCCGAAGAAGACGAAATCCGAGATGAAGGTTGCAAGCACGCCGGCGCCGGTCTCCGGCGATCACGGCGACGCCCTGTCGCCTGCGGCGCCGGCGCAGCAGGGCGCGCTGCCGGCGAACATGGTGTTCTCGGGCTGGATGTTCGCGTCGAGCCCGGCGCTCAGCGCCTTGCAGCATCCGGTTTACGACGTGTGGGTGATCGACTGCAAAACGGTCAAGGTCGAAAGCTGAAGCGGCGGCTTTCTGAAATGCGCGCGGCGGGCGAGCATCCCTGACAGCATCGCCTGATAGTCCGCATCCGGACATTCCCGGACGCCGAACTGGGAAAGGTGCCCGGTGAGGAACTGGGTGTCGAGCAGCTTGAAACCGGCGTGTTTGAGGCGCGCGATCAGGTGCAGCATCGCGATTTTCGAGGCGTCGCGCGCGCGCGAGAACATGCTCTCCCCGCAAAAGACCTCTCCGATCGCAAGGCCGTACAGCCCGCCGGCGAGCTCGCCGTCCCGCCAGCACTCGACGCTGTGCGCATGGCCCGCCGCATGCAGCGTCATGAAGACTTCTTCAACGGCGTGATTGATCCAGGTGTCGGTCCGGCCCTTGGCGGATTTCGCGCAAGCCGCGATCACGTCGCCGAACGCCGTGTCGATCGTCACCTCGAACGGCGCCTGCTTCAGCGTGCGCAGAAGCCGCTTCGGCGCGCGCGCCTCTCCGAGCGGCAATACGCCCCGCTCGGGCGGCAGGACCCAGAGGACATGCTCGTCAAAGCGCGTTCGCGCCATCGGAAAATAGCCGAGCGTATAGGCCTTGAGGAGATCGTCGGGATCGATGCTGGCCGATGGGTCGCGCGGCATGGTCGCCATCATCTGTCGATTGGCGGCCTGGTTGCAACTCGCATTCGTCGATGTATCCGCGCCGCGCCGATTGCGATAGGTTGCGCGGCGTTCCCGGGATTGGCCGCATGAAAGCACCCGTCTTTCGCCTGATCGTCGCCGCCTGCCTTCTCTGCTCCGCGGCGCGCGCCGACGACGCGGCCGTCGCATTCGCGGACGGCGACTTCGCAGCGGCGCGAACCGCCGGCCGCACCGCCGGAACCGCGGAAGGACAGGCGCTCGCCTGCGAGGCGGGTCTCGTTCTCGGCTCCTATTTCGAGAAGGGCGAGGCGCGCGTTCACACGCTCCATGGCGCGATCGAAGACTGCGCTGAGGCGATCAAGTCCGGCGACGCAGACGCCCGCCCTTACGTCAATTATGCGATCGGCTTCGGCTTTGAGGCAAAGCGCCTTCACAGCGCGGGCGCTGCATCAGCCTCGAAGAAACTTTTTGTTGAAACCGTCGCGCGATTTCCGGGCAGCGGATTCGCGCACGCCGCGCTCGCCGGATGGCACTCAAACGTGACGCGTCAAGCCGGCCTTGGCCGCATAGCGCTCGGCGCGAGCCGCGACGAGGCGCGCCGGGCGTTCCTGACCGCCGTCAGCCTTGATCCGGAAAATCCCATGATCCGGTTTGAGCAACTCCGCTTCCTAGCCGCCGGCGACCGCAAGGACCGGCGCGTCGCCGGCGATACCGCAGCGTTGATGGCGACAATGAAACCGCGCGATCGGTTCGAGGCGTTTGTTCTGGAGAAATCGACGGTGCTCGCTGCGGCGCTATCGGGGACCGAGAAAGACATCGATGCGGCGATCGCCGCCACCGAACCTTTCGCCGGCCTTCGCGGCGCGGCGCCCAGCCTTGACTTCGAGCCTCCATTCCGCGCGGGTTTTCCGCCGCCGCGTTAAAGTCGGCACGCTCCGCCGATATTGCGGGGTAGCCTGACGATCAAGGGAGCGATCC
>CAZNXR010000219.1:0-1322 GCA_964576815.1 uncultured Caulobacterales bacterium
CTGCTGACAATCGAACGGCGCATCGCCCGACGAATCGGAACATTGTCGCTCGGCGCTCTGCATCATCCCCCACATTCCGAAATTCCCATGCCCCCGGTTCCCACCTACGAAATCGAAGACCAATTTTCCGGAATCATCGCTGGCGTCGATGAGGCGGGGCGCGGTCCCTGGGCGGGGCCGGTCGTCGCCGCGGCGGTCGTCCTCGACCGCGCGAGCGCGCCGGAGGGACTTCGCGATTCGAAAACGCTGACGGAAAAGCGCCGGCGCCTTCTCGCCGCCGAACTCTGGAAGACAGCCAAGATCGGCGTCGGCGTCGCCAGCGTTGAAGAGATCGACCAGATGAACATCCTGCGCGCGTCCTTGCTGGCGATGGCGCGCGCGGTCGCAAACCTCCCCGTGCGCCCGGCGATCGCGCTCGTCGACGGCAACATCAAGCCGAAGCTCCAGTGCCGCGCCTACACCGTCATCGACGGCGATGCGAAGTCGGTCTCGATCGCGGCGGCGTCGATCATCGCAAAGACAACGCGCGACCGCATGATGACGGAGCTTCACCGCGATTACCCGCATTACGCATGGGGATCGAACAAGGGCTACGCCGCGCCTGCGCACCGAGAAGCGCTGATGAAATTCGGCGTCACCCCACATCACCGGCGTTCGTTCTCGCCGATCCACAACATGTTGTATGAAGAACGCGCGGGCGCCCTGATCCCCGACGCGCGTTAAGACCTTCTTTACTTTAAATTTCTTGACGCCGGAATCCGGCTGACTCATGGTCCGCCTCCTTTGTCAGGAGGCGGACGAATGACAGCGAAAGAAAAGCGCCAGACGCTGAAGAACGCAGCCGCCCCGCGGGACGCGACGCCTTCGCTCGACACGATCCTCAAAGGCGACACGATCGCGGAGCTGAAAAAGCTCCCCGACAATTTCGCCGACCTCGTCTTCGCCGACCCGCCCTACAATCTGCAACTCGGCGGGGACCTGACCCGCCCCGACAACAGCCGCGTCGACGGGGTCGATGATGACTGGGACCGGTTCAGCTCTTTTGCGGAGTATGACGCCTTCACGCGCGCCTGGCTCATTGAGGCGCGGCGCGTCCTGAAGCCCGACGGCGCACTGTGGGTCATCGGCTCCTATCACAATATTTTTCGGGTCGGCGCGGCGTTGCAGGATCTCGGATTCTGGCTGCTCAATGACGTCATTTGGGTCAAGTCGAATCCGATGCCGAACTTCCGCGGCACGCGGTTCACCAACGCGCATGAAACGCTGATCTGGGCGTCGAAGTCGAAGGAATCACGACCGACCTTCAACTATTCGGCGCTGAA
>CAZNXR010000219.1:1422-4712 GCA_964576815.1 uncultured Caulobacterales bacterium
CGCGCGATCTCGCCGTCACGCCGTCAAAGCGCAACGCGGCGCGCATACCCTTCGGCGCGCTTGTCGAGCGCGGCATCTTGAAACCTGGCGAAACACTTTGGGATGCGCGCAAGCTTCATAAGGCGCGGGTGCGCGCCGACGGCTCAATCACCGTGAAAAGCCCCGAGGGCGAGCTGGAGGGTTCGATCCACAAGATCGGCGCCGCCGTGCAAAAAGCGGAAGCGTGCAACGGCTGGACTTTCTGGCACTATGAGCAGAAATCGGGCCTCAAACCGATCGACTTCCTGCGCGAGAAAATGCGCAAGGAAGCGGTCAAGGCCTGAGGCGTGCTCTTAGAGCTTTTCCTGCTGGCGAAGGCGGCGTCGCCCGATTTCGTCGATGCAGGCGCGATGATTCCAGCCGCGATCGTCGATATGCGTTATGCAGGGAAGTACAACTTCACCGGCGAGCGCGTCAGCGGATACAGAAAACCGAAATGCCTACTCACCCGTCCCGCGGCTGAAGCGCTTTCGCGTGCAAATGCGGAACTCGAAGGCATGGGCCTTCGCCTGCGAATTTACGACTGCTACCGGCCGCAGCGCGCGGTCGATCGTTTTGCGCGCTGGGGCGCCAACGCCGACCAGTCAACCAAGGCGGACTATTACCCGAACATCGAGAAGTCCCGTCTCTTCGCCGAGGGCTATATCGCAGAACGCTCCGGCCACTCGCGCGGCTCGACGGTCGATCTGACGATCGAAGGGCTCGACATGGGAAGCCCTTATGATTTCTTCGATCCAATCTCGAACACCGGCGATCCGCGCCCCGGCGATACCCAGCGCGCGAACCGCCTGCTCCTGAAACTGCTGATGGAAAAGCATGGGTTCCGCCCCTACGCGCTCGAATGGTGGCATTTTACGCTCGCGGACGAGCCTTATCAGGAGTCATATTTTGACAGGCCGGTGAACTGACGCGTCTCCCCGTACGGGCGCAGGTTCATTTACAGGACTTGTCGGGCGGCCAGTCTCTCCGGATCGCCGGTCTCGCCCTTCGTTGCGGCCTGCGTTAGAAGACCGGCCCCGCAACCGACGAACCGGACGATGACGTACAAAACGGATTTCCTGCGCATCCTCGATGAGCGCGGCTTCATTCATCAGGGGACGAACCTTGAAGGCCTCGACGTGCGCCTCAACGCCGGCGTCGTCACCGGCTATATCGGCTTTGACGCGACCGCGCGATCGCTCCACGCGGGCAGCCTCATCCAGATCATGCTGCTGCACTGGCTGCAGGAGACCGGACACCGCCCGATCGCGCTGATGGGCGGCGGTACGACAAAGGTCGGCGATCCGACAGGCCGCGACGCCGCGCGCTCGCTGCTGACCGACGCCGACATCGCGGCGAACATCGAAGGGATCAAGGGCGTATTTTCGAAGTTTCTGAAATTCGGCGACGGCCCGCGCGACGCGCTGATGGTCAACAATGACGATTGGCTCTCAAAGCTCGGCTATGTCGAGTTCCTGCGCGACTATGGAACCGAGTTCACGATCAACCGCATGCTGAGCTTCGATTCGGTGAAGCTGCGGCTTGAGCGCGAAAGCCCGATGACGTTCCTCGAATTCAACTACATGCTGATGCAGGCCTATGACTTTCACGAGCTCTGGCGCCGCAAGGGGTGCGCGCTGCAAATGGGCGGCTCCGACCAGTGGGGGAACATCGTCAACGGCGTCGAGCTTTGCCGACGCAAGGACGGCGTCGAGGTCTTCGGCCTGACGACGCCGCTGCTGACGACGGCTTCGGGCGCGAAAATGGGCAAGACGGCCGGCGGCGCTGTCTGGCTAAACGCCGACATGTTCTCGCCTTATGATTACTGGCAGTACTGGCGCAACGCCGAGGACGCCGACGTCGGCGTCCTGCTCGCGCGCTTTACGAAGCTGCCGATGGATGAAGTCCAGCGGCTCGCAGCGCTCAAAGGCGCCGAGATCAACGACGCGAAGAAGATGCTCGCCAACGAGGCGACGGCGCTTCTTCACGGACGCGCGGCCGCCGACGCCGCCGCCGAAACGGCGCGTCGCACCTTTGAAGAAGGCGCCGCCGCGGAGGGACTTCCCTTTATCGCCGTCGACGCATCGAGGCTCGCCGCCGGCCTGCCGCTTCTCGAAGCGTTCGTCGAAGCGGGCCTCATCGCGTCCAAGGGCGAGGGCCGCCGGCACATTGCGGCGGGCGCGCTCAAGGTCAACGACGCGCCGGCCGTCGATGAGCGCGCGCTCGGCGCCGGAGACGTCAGGAACGGCGCGATCAAGCTTTCGGTCGGCAAGAAGAAGCACGCGCTCGTGCGCGTCACTCCGTAGGCGGATCGTTGCGGCCCGTCTCGAACATCCGGCGAAGGACGCCGGGCGCAAGCGCCGACAGCGGGTTCACCGTGACGCGCGGCTCGGCGACGGGTCCGTCGATCGTATAGCTCAGCGCAAGAAGGCCCTCGCCTTCGCGATTGACGAAGATGTCGCCGATGACCGGTGTGCGCCCAAGGATCGAATTGACGCCGTAAGCAGGCGCGACCGCGCCCGACAAGTTTATATCGCCGCCGCCGATCCCGAACGATCCTTGCGCGGTGAGGCCGACCGAGGGGCCCGTTGCGCGCGCCTTGCTGACGCGCACGCGCCCCTTCTCGATCGAGAACGAAGCTGACGCCTCGCTGAGCTCGATGCCGCCGCCGTTGACGAGGTCGGCAAGACCCGACAGCGAGCCCGCCGCAAACACCTTCGCGAGAATCGGCGCATTGACGATGCGAATGCCGCTCGCCTCGATGAGGCCGGGGCGCGGCGTGCTGTCCTCCGCCGAAATGTCGAGCGAGAGATGCCCGCGCCCGCCGCGGATCGACGAGACGGCGAAAACGCCGGTCATGAAGGCGCCGATATTGTCCGAATAGGCGTCGATCGCCTGGTCGGTCATGGCGCCTTCTCCCGTCGGACGCAGCGACACCGAAAGCGTCTTCTTGGCGTCGTCGATCGCCGACAGCTGCAGAGTCTCGATCGCAGCGCCAGGCCGCTTGAAGTCAAGCGAGGCGTCGCGCCAGGACGCGCCGTTTCTGAGTTCGAGCTTTTCGATGCGTGCTGTCACCGAGATCGGCTCGGGACTTCCGCTGCTTTCCGCCCCAAGGCCGCCCTCGACGATTTCACGCACCATTGCGCCCGCGTTCAGAAAGCGGCCCGTCGCAGTCACCTGCAGCATCCCGTCCGGACCGCGCGCCGCCGAAAGGGATAGATCCGCGCCGTCCTTCAACTGGAAGACCGGCAGCGACGCAAACGCGATTTTCC
>CAZNXR010000220.1:0-4682 GCA_964576815.1 uncultured Caulobacterales bacterium
ATGGGCTCGCGGTCGGACTGGCCGACGATGCAGCGCGCCGCCGACATGCTCGGCATGCTCGGCGTCGTCTTCGAAACGCGCGTCGTCTCGGCCCACCGTACGCCGTCGCGCCTTTATGATTTCGCGCACAACGCCGGCGCCCGCGGCGTTAAGGTCATCATCGCCGGCGCAGGCGGCGCGGCGCACCTGCCCGGCATGACGGCCTCAATGACGACCCTGCCCGTCATCGGTGTTCCGGTGCAGTCGAAGGCGCTTTCCGGCCTCGATAGCCTGATGTCGATCGTACAGATGCCGGCGGGCGTTCCGGTGGCGACCATGGCGATCGGCGAAGCTGGCGCCGCCAATGCGGGGCTTATGGCCGCCTCGATTCTGGCGCTCGGCGACGAGGCGCTGGCGCGCCGCCTCGCCGAATGGCGCGCGAAGGAGACAGCGCGCGTGCCGCAAACCGTCGCGGATCGATGAGGATCGTCACGCCCAATGGAACGATCGGCATCCTCGGCGGCGGCCAGCTCGCCCGCATGCTGGCGATGGCGGCGGCGCGCCTCGGCCTCAACTGCCACGTCTATTGCCCGGAACCGCACGCGCCCGCGAGCGCCGTCTCAGCGAAGACGATAATCGGTTCGTATACGGACGCCGCGGCGCTCACGCGCTTCGGCCGGTCGGTCGGCGCCGTCACCTACGAATTCGAGAATGTGCCGGCGGAGACCGTCGAGATCCTGTCGCAGGCAGGCGTTGTCGTCGCACCGGGCGCGAAGGCGCTCGCGGTCGCTCAAGACCGGCTTATCGAAAAGCAGTTCGCACGATCGCTCGGCGCGGCGACGGCGCCTTTCGAAGCGGTCGACGGCCCGGACGAACTCGCCGCGGCGTTGAAGCGCATCGGCCGTCCGGCGATCTTGAAGACGCGCCGGCTCGGCTATGACGGCAAGGGCCAGACGGTGATCCGCGCAAGCGACGCCGACACCGGAAAAACCTGGCGCGAGGCGACGGAAAAGGCCTGGGCCGAAATCGGCGCCCGGCCCTCGATCCTTGAAGGCTTCGTAGATTTTGCGTTCGAGCTTTCGGTCATCGGCGCGCGCGCGGCGAACGGCGACGTCGCGCTATATGACTCGCCGCGCAACGAGCACGAGAACGGCATCCTGCGCCGCTCGACCGTTCCTTCGGGCGCGAGCGAGGCGACGGTTCGCGCAGCGGCGGACATCACGCGCAATCTGCTCGAAGCGCTCGATTATGTCGGCGTCGTCGGCGTCGAGTTCTTCGCGATGAAGGATGGATCGGTCATCGTCAATGAGTTCGCGCCGCGCGTCCATAATTCCGGTCATTGGACGACGGACGCCTGCGCGGTTTCACAGTTCGAGCAGCATATTCGCTCCGTCGCCGGCTGGCCGCTGGGAAACACCGCGCGCCACTCCGATGCGGTGATGGAAAACCTGCTCGGCGATGAAGCCGGAATCTGGGAGACGCTCGCGCGCGCGTCGGGGACTTGCATTCACCTTTACGGAAAACGCGATGCTGCGGCAGGCCGCAAGATGGGTCATGTGACGCGCGTTACGCCGCTGCGATCACCAGGCCGCAGCCCTCGTTAGCAATGACCCTGGTCTTGCGTTAGAGGAAGGTTGGCTTGCCGAGACAGGCCCCGCGGCGCGCGTCAATCCGCAATCGCCCCTTCAATCGCCTTGATCGCGTCGGCGGCTTTCGCGCCGTCCGGTCCGCCGGCCTGCGCCATGTCGGGGCGCCCGCCGCCGCCCTTGCCGCCGACCGCTTCCGCGCCGGCGCGGACGAGATCGACGGCGGAGATTTTGGTTTTGAGGTCGTCCGTCACGCCGACCGCGAGCGCGGCCTTTCCGCCCTCGACGCTGATGAAGGCCGCAACGCCGGAGCCCATCTTCTGCTTCGCCTGATCGACGAGGCCGCGCAGGTCTTTCGCCTCGACGCCGTCGAGCACCTTGCCGAGGAACTTGACGCCCTTGATCTCGATCACGTCGTCGGCGGGCGCGGCCCCGCCGCCGCCGAGCGCGAGTTTCTTCTTCGTCTCCGCGAGGTCCCGTTCGAGCCGCTTCTTCTCCGCGACAAGGGCTTCGATGCGAGCGGGAAGCTCCATCACCGGCGCCTTCGCCGCGTCGGCGGCCGCGCGCGCAAGGCCCGCCCGTTCTTCGAGATAGAGCCGCGCGGCCTCGCCGGTCAGCGCCTCGATGCGCCGGACGCCCGCCGAAACGGCGCTCTCGCCGACGATCTTGAAGAGCGCGATATCGCCGATGCGGCGCACATGGGTGCCGCCGCACAGCTCCACGGAATAGGCGCGGTCGTCCTCGCGCCCCATGCTCAGTACACGGACGTCATCGTCGTATTTTTCGCCGAACAGCGCGACCGCGCCCGAGGCGACCGCGTCATCATAGGGCATGATGCGCGTCGTCACTTCATTGTTCTGGCGGATGACCGCGTTGACGCGTCTTTCGACCTCAGAGACCTCGGCGTCCGTCAGCGCCTTCATATGCGAGAAGTCGAACCGCAGCCGGTCGGGCGCCACAAGCGAGCCCTTCTGCGCGACATGGGGGCCGACCACGTCGCGCAGCGCCTTGTGAAGAAGGTGCGTCGCGGAATGGTTGGCGCGCGTCGCGTTGCGCCGCTCGGCGTCGATGGCGAGCTTGACGGCGTCGCCGATTTTGACGGACCCTTTCGCCACGCGTCCAATATGTCCATGCAGGGCGCCGGCGCGCTTCTTGACGTCGGTCACCTCGATCACAAGGCCGCCGTCGGCGCCGATCGTTCCGGCGTCGCCCACCTGACCGCCCGATTCGGCGTAGAAGGGCGACTGGTTCACGACGATCTCGACCGTATCGCCGGTCTTCGCATCCTTCACCTCGACGCCGCCCTTGACGATCGCCGCGACGACGCCTTCGGCCGCCTCGTGAACATAGCCGAGGAAATCGGTCGCGCCCGCGCGCTCGCGGAGGTCGAACCATAACGCCTCGCCGCCCGCATCGCCGGAGCCCGCCCACGCTGCGCGCGCCGCCGTTTTCTGCGCGGCCATCGCCCGATCGAAGCCTGGCGCATCGACCGCAAGCCCGCGGCGGCGCAGCGCATCCTGCGTCAGGTCGAGCGGGAAGCCGTAGGTGTCATAAAGCCGGAACGCCGCCTCGCCGGACAGCGTTTTCGCGCCGCCGAGCTTTCCGACCTCGTCTTCGAGAAGCTTGAGGCCGCGGTCCAGCAATGAGCGAAACTTTTCTTCCTCCGCGCGAAGCGTCTCGCGGATGAGCGCCGACGCGCGATGAAGCTCAGGAAAGGCCGCGCCCATCTCCGCTTCGAGCACCGGAGCAAGACGCGCGAGCAACGGCTCCTTCGCGCCGAGGCCGTGCGCATAGCGCATCGCGCGGCGCATGATGCGGCGAAGGACATAGCCCCGCCCTTCATTCGACGGCGAAACGCCGTCCGCAATGAGGAAGGATGCAGCGCGCAGATGATCCGCGATCACCCGGTGCGCCGGCGCATCATCGCCCTTCGCCGGACGCCCCGTGAGATCTACCGAGACGGCGATGATTTTCTTGAAGAGGTCGGTTTCGTAATTGTCGTGGACCCCTTGCATCACTGCGGTGATGCGCTCAAGCCCCATGCCGGTGTCGATCGAGGGTTTCGGGAGCGGCGTCATCTCGCCGCTCCCGAAACGCTCGAACTGCATGAAGACGAGGTTCCAGATCTCGATGAAGCGGTCGCCGTCCGCCTCCGCCGAGCCCGGCGGACCGCCCGCGACCTTCGGTCCATGATCGAAGAAGATTTCCGAGCACGGACCGCATGGCCCGGTATCTCCCATCGCCCAGAAATTGTCGTTCGTTGGGATACGGATGATCCGCGCTTCAGGCAAGCCCGCAATCTTCTTCCAGAGCGCGGCGGCTTCATCGTCGGTGTGATAAACGGTGACCGTCAGGCGGTCCTTCGCCAGGCCGAAATTTTTCGTGACCAGCGTCCACGCCGCATCGATCGCCTCCTCCTTGAAGTAATCGCCGAAGGAGAAATTGCCGAGCATCTCGAAAAAAGTGTGATGGCGCGCGGTGTAGCCGACATTGTCGAGGTCGTTATGCTTGCCGCCGGCGCGCACGCATTTCTGCGACGAGGCCGCGCGCACATAGGGACGTTTCTCGGCGCCGGTGAAGACGTTCTTGAACGGAACCATGCCGGCGTTAGTGAACAGGAGCGTCGGGTCGTTCTGCGGAACGAGCGGCGCCGACGCCGTCACGGTGTGGCCGCGGCCGCGGAAGAAGTCGAGAAAGCCGGTGCGAATGTCGTTGAGAGAGGTCGTCATGGGCGGTCAGGTCCTCAAGGCCCGGAAGGGCGCGTCGCCCCGCCTTCAACAGCGGCGCCGTTAACGCAATACCGCGCCGCGAGATCGCTCCCGCAGCGCGGCGACGCCGTCATAAGAGGAATGGCGGGGCGGGTCAAAGCGACTGCGTCCCGCCGGCGGCGGCAAGGGGCGGTTCCGCCCGGGCGGCGCCCAGCTACATCGACATGCAGAAGCAATTGAGCTTGTTGCCGTCGGGGTCGCGGAAATAGCCGGCGTAAAAGGTGTCGCCGCGCGGTCCAGCCGGGCCTTCGTCGATGGCGCCGAGGGCCAACGCTTTCTTGTAGAGCTTATCGACCTTTTCCTTCGAGTCCATCACGAGCGCGACCATCGTACCGTTGCCCCAGGTCGC
>CAZNXR010000221.1:0-4659 GCA_964576815.1 uncultured Caulobacterales bacterium
ATCCCCGCCGCAGGGATCATCGGCAATCCGATGCTCGCCATGGGGATGACTTGGTTTCGCATCAAGGACGCGCTGGGCGTTTAGAAACCGGGGGGCCTTTCGTTTGCAACGCCAAGCGCCGCCTCAAGCGCATGTCCAAGCGCGACGATCTTTCCTTCGTCAAACAGGTTCGCCCACAGGCTGATGCTGCGCGGGGTGCGGAAGGTTTCCGTAGCGCCTTCGGCGGGCGTATCGAACAGCGTTCTCGTGGGCGTCTGCGCGAATCCGGCGCGCACCGCGAGCTGGGGGTGCCCTGTTGCGTTTGTCGCAAGCAATGCCTGACCGGCGAAGCTCGGTCCGATGAGGGCGTCAAATCCCTCGAAGGCCGAGGCGAGCGCCTCCATGGCGCGGCGGCGCAAGCGGTCAATTTGCACAAAATCCGCCGCCGGGAAAAACCGCGCCGCGCGCCAGCTGTTTGGCCACGCCTCCTCGGCTTGCCAGGAAAGATCATCGTCGAGGTTGGAGAAGGTAAGCTCGGAGAACGCGGCCGCCGCCTCGATGATGACAATCTGCGACAACGGTTCGAAGTCGAAATCAGGCCAGGGGAATTCCTTCACCGTGACGCCGAGGCGTTTCATCGCTTCGAGCGCTGCGCGATCAAAATCATCCCCTTCTTCGAACCACTTCGGAACGAAGCCGACCGTCATGCCGCCAAGGTCGATCGTACCGTCATAGGTGAACCCGAAACGCGCCGTCGCGGGATCATCCGCGTCGTAGCCGTTGAGCGTCGAAAGAACGATCGCTGTGTCCTGAACCGAGCGGCAGATTGGTCCGATCTTGTCGAGCGACCAGCAGAGCGCCATGAAGCCTGCGCGCGACACCCGCCCAAACGTCGGTCGCAGCCCCGCAGTTCCGCAACGCTCGGAGGGCGAAATAATCGAGCCGAGCGTTTCTGTGCCGATCGCGAAGGCGCAAAGCCCCGATGCAACGGCGGACGCCGACCCGGCGCTCGATCCGCTTGACCCTTCGAGCGGATTCCAGGGGTTCTTCGTAACGCCGCCGAACCACTGGTCGCCATAGGCGATCGCGCCGACCGCCGTCTTCCCGAGAAGAACGGCGCCGGCGTTCTTCAGCTTACGCACGACCTCAGCGTCTTTTTCGGGAATTCTCGATTGATAAGGCTCGGCGCCCCAGGTTGTCAGCACTCCGGCCGTGTCTGCGATATCCTTGAGGGCGTATGGGATCCCGTGCAGCGGACCGCGATCTTTTCCATCGGCGAAGTCTTTGTCGGCCGCCAGCGCCTGCGACCGCGCAAGGTCAGCCGTAACGGTTATGAACGCCGAAAGCGCCGGATTATACTTCTCAATCCGCCGCAGATAAATTTCGGTCAGCCTTGCGGAGGTCAGATCGCCGCGCCTCAGCCATGCCCCGAGCTGCATCACGCTTGCATACGCGATCGCGCCTTCATCGGCGGGCGGCGCCGATGAAGGCGCGCCGGCGAGGGCGAGGACGTTTTTCTGGGACCTGACAGGCCGCTTCGGAAGCCGCGGATCGAACACCAAGGCGGGAGCCTCGGAATTCTCGAAAACGGCGCCCCGGAGTTTGCCGATAGTCTCGAGCGTTCCTTGCAGATAATCGAGCATCATCGCCCGTTCGGACGATGTGTAGTTCAGCCCGGCGACTCTTTCGGCGGACACGAGCATCTTCTCCGTCAGCACGACGCCTTCCGTCTTCGATGCAAGCGCCCCAACCTCTCGCTTGGCGCAGGCGCTGATCCCGGCCGTGCCGGCCAGCGCGCCGCCGACGACGGCGGCTTTCAAGAGGTCGCGGCGCGATGCGGTCATTGAGATTTTCCCCCTAGCTTCGTGGCGGCGAAGCATGATCAGCCCCGCCTGGATTGGCAAGCGCCCGGTTGACCGCCATTGTTTCGAAGCGGCAAAATCAGGAAATCAGACAGGAGCGCCGATGAACGCCGAATTTTACGCACGGGTGGATACGACGCTCACATCGATCCGCGAACAGGGCCTCGAAAAAGTCGAGCGCGAAATCCTGTCGCCGCAAGGTCCCGAGATCGACGTCATGCATAAGGGCAGGCGCGTCCGGGTCCTGAACTTCTGCGCCAACAATTACCTTGGGCTGGCCGACAACGCCGAGATTGTCGAAGCGGCGCAGAAGACAATGGAGACTTATGGTTTCGGAATGGCGTCAGTGCGCTTCATCTGCGGCACATCGGATCTCCATCGCAGGGTCGAGAGGGAGATCGCGAACTTTCACGGTTACGAGGACTCGATCCTCTTCGCCGCTTGTTTCGACGCCAATGGCGGCGTGTTCGAGCCGCTTCTGGAAGCTGAGGACGCGATCATTTCCGATGCGCTTAATCACGCCTCGATCATTGACGGCGTGCGACTGTCGAAAGCCAAACGCTACCGCTTCGCCAATTCCGACATGAAGGACCTAGAGGCGCAGCTGAAGCAGGCGGCGGCTGACGGCGCCCGCACGAAGCTTGTCGTGACCGACGGCGTCTTCTCCATGGACGGCTACATCGCGAAGCTGAAAGATATTTGCGATCTTGCCGAAAAGCACGGTGCGCTGGTGATGGTCGATGATTGTCACGCGACCGGCTTCATGGGGCAGGAGGGGCGCGGCACGCCGGCCCATTGCGGCGTTGAGGGGCGTATCGACATTCTCACGGGAACGCTTGGAAAAGCCCTCGGCGGCGGCATGGGCGGCTATATTTGCGCGAAGGCGAATGTGGTGCGGCTCCTTCGCAATCGCGCGCGCCCTTATTTGTTCTCCAATGCTCTGACGCCGGCGCTGCTCGGCGCGACGCTGAAGACGCTGGAACTCGTCAAAGGCGGCGACGCGCTTCGCACGCAGCTGTTCCGCAATGCTCAGCGGTTCCGCGGCGGGATGGAGAAAGCCGGCTTCACCTTGTTGCCGGGCGAGCACCCGATCATCCCCGTGATGCTGGGCGATGCGCGACTCGCCCAGGACCTCGCCGCGGCGATGATGGATGAAGGCGTTTACGTGACCGGGTTTTCGTTTCCGGTCGTGCCGAAAGGGCAGGCCCGCATCAGAACCCAGATGTGCGCGGGCCATAGCGACGAGCAGGTGGATCGCGCGGTTGCAGCGTTTTCGCGCGCTGCGCGGACCGTCGGCGTTTTGCGCTAACCCCCGAAACCGCCGCGCGGCCGCAGCGGTTTCATCAGCACGCGGTACGCGCCGAGAAAAGCGACGATCCCGATCGCCGCCAGTCCGACATACTGCACCAGCCAGTTGGGCCAAGGTGCATTGGAGCCCCAATAAGCCGCGGGAAAATAGATGATCCCTTGCGAGAGGGAGGCGGTGAGACTGGCCAGAAACGGCGCCCGCCACCACCGCTCGCTGCCGCGCGTGACATCATAGACCGCGGCGGCCGCGAACTGCGCAAGCATCGACGAGCCGACAAAGGCGACAACAAACGCGACGCTGGGCATGTCGCCGGACTCGAGCACCGGCGCGAGATAGGAAACCCCCGCAAATGCTGCGATCGCCGCAACGGTCCAGGTCGCCGTCACCGCCCGCGAGGCTTCTTCGCCGCCGAACCGCCGACTGATGAGGATCACCAGGAACGGCGCGGCCGCCATCGCCAGGAAACCCAGCGAGAGCCAATTGCCCGGCTTCGAAATTGCGGTGTTGAAAAAGTGGTCGAAGCCGCGAAACGGCAGATCGATCGAAAAAAATGAAAAGACGAGGATCGGCAGAAGGATCGCGGACAGCATCGCGACACGAAGGAGCGCGCTTAAAAACTCGCCCGTGCGGCGCACAAGCGCTTCCAGCGGCGTTTCCTTGATTTGCCGCCTTTGCTCTACGGCGGCGGGAATGTCCACGCGACCCTCTCCGCGATCAAAGCGGAGCTAGAGGCTCCTTCAAGAAGCCTTGGCGAGTTCGCGCTTGATTTTCAAGGCCCCTTTGGAGAGTTGCCCGTCCGCCGCTTTTGCGAGGAACGCGTCGAGACCGCCGGTGTGATCGACTGAGCGCAGCGCGGCGGCCGTGACGCGCATCTTGTAGCCGCGGCCAAGCCTGTCGCTGTGCAAGGTGACGTCGCAAAGGTTCGGCAAGAAGCGGCGCTTTGTCTTGTTATTGGCGTGCGAGACGTTATGTCCGACCATCGGTCCAACGCCCGTTAATTCACAGCGGCGAGCCATCTTGTTAACCCTGAAGTCAAAAAGTTGCGGAACCGGCACGCACACCTGCAAAAGAGCAGGCCGCGTGCGCGGAACGCGGGGCCTTAGTCGAGGGGCCCCAGCGTGTCAAGGACGGGACGCTGGAGCCGGCCTCGCCGCGGGTAAGGCCAAGCCATGACCAGACGAAAACTCAGGCCCCACGACATCGAATGGTCGCCTAAACCCGCGCGCTCCTTGCTCGTCGGCGTACTCGGACCAACGAATACCGGGAAGACCTATTACGCGATCGAACGGATGCTGGCGCATCCGACTGGCCTCATCGGGCTTCCCCTGAGGCTTCTTGCCCGCGAAGTCTATGACCGTCTGATTGCGCGCCGCCCGAAGGACACGGTCGCGCTCGTCACCGGCGAGGAGAAAATTATCCCCCCGAGGGCGGCCTATTGGGTCTCCACTGTCGAAGCGATGCCGCTCGATCGGGCGGCCGATTTCGTCGCCGTCGACGAGATTCAGCTCG
>CAZNXR010000222.1:0-4634 GCA_964576815.1 uncultured Caulobacterales bacterium
ACGCCCGTCATCGCCTTCGCCGCATCCGACGCGCGCGCGCGCGCCGCCGCCGCCGCGTTCGCCGCGCGCGCCGGCAAGGACGCCGTCGAGGTCGCCGGCCGGCCGGGCGGCATCGTCCTGCGCGCGCTGCTGCAACTTGCGAATGCGGCGGCGGACGCGTTGCGCGACAGGGCGGCGAGCGCCGAGGCGATCGACACGGCCATGCGCGCCGGCGTCAATTATCCCTTCGGACCTTTGGAATGGGTGACCGGTTTCGGCCCGGCGCGCGCCGCAGCGGCGCTCGCCGCCATCGCCGACGAGACCGGCGATCCCATCTATCGCCCGTCGGAGGCTCTGCGTGCTGCGGCCCGAGGCCCCTGACGCGGCAGGCCGCTTCGACCCCAGATTGTGACTCTATATCGTCCATGCTAGGGACTTCGTCATGAGGCCGAGGAGCAGAGCCAGAGCGCTTGCCCGGACCGCGCAGCCCTTGCGGCTGTTCGTGCTCCTTGCGGCCGGCGTTTTTTTTCTCCTCGCCCAGTCGTTGTTTGCGGCCCATGCTGCGGGCGACCCCGAAGACCTCAAGGGCCATTCTGCTGCCGAGTGCGCCGTCTGTCTCGCCGGCGGCGCTCTTGACGATCCAGCCTGTTCGCTGCCCGCGTTGAAACCGCCTGCGCCGCGCGCCGAGATCGCTAAAACAGCGATCCCCGCCGCGCTGTTGACCGAGATCGCGGTCCGGGCGGCGAGCCCCAGGGCGCCGCCTCTCCTCTGATTCCTTGAAAGCCTTTCGACGTGACGCCTGGCCGCGAGGCCGGCGCGCGCTTCGTCATCAAGATCAGTTGAGGGAAATTCTCCAATGCGCCTGCAATCGCTGTTGTTCGTTTCGACCTGCCTCGTTTCTGTCGCCGCGCCCGCCTTCGCGCTCGAAGACGTCAAATCCGATGAGATCATCGTCACCGCCTCGCCGCTGGGGCGCGCGGAGAACGAGACCATCATCGGCGTCTCCGTCATCACCAAGGAAGAACTCCAGAACCGCCTTGAAAACTCGATCGGCGAGACGCTCCGCCGCCAGCCGGGCATTTCTTCAACCTTCTTCGGCCCCGGCGCTTCACGTCCGATCATTCGAGGCCTTGGCGGCGACCGTATTTCCGTCCTCGACGGCGGGCTAGGTTCGATCGACGCCTCGCAGACGAGCCCCGACCACGCCGTCTCCATCGAGCCCGCTATGGCGGAAAGGATCGAGATCGTGCGCGGCGCGGCGACCCTGCTATACGGCTCGTCGGCGGCGGGCGGCGTCGTCAACGTGTTCTCAGGGCGCATTCCGCGCGCCGTGCCCGAAGGCGGGGCTGATGGCGCGATCCGCATCGGCAAATCGACGGTCGATGACGGAACCGAAGCGGCGGGCGGCTTCGACATCGATCTCGGCAAGGCGGGGAGGGGCAATTTCGTCTTCCACGGCGAAGGCTTCTTCCGCGACGCCGACGACTACGACATTCCGGGCTTTGCCGAGTCGCAGGCGCTGCGCGATTCCGAGCCGCCGCCGATGCCGGGCGATCCCGAAGAGGAAGAGGTTTTCGGCACGGTCGAGAATTCCGCGCTGCAGACGAAGGGCGGCTCGGTCGGCCTCTCTTACGTTTTCGAGAACGGCTTCTTCGGTTTTTCAGCGACGGGTCTCGACACCAATTACGGCGTGCCCGGCGGTCATGAGGAAGAAGAAGACCCGATGATGGGCGGCGAGGAAGAGGAGGAAGAAGGCGGCGTCACCATCGACCTTCGCCAACGCCGGCTAGACTTCGACAGCGAAGTGAACGGCGACTTCTTCTTGTTCCAGCGCGCCAAGCTGCGCGTCGGCTACGCCGATTATACGCATACGGAGTTTGAACCCTCCGGCGAGGCGGGAACGGTGTTTGACAACAAGGGCGTCGAAGGCCGCTTCGAACTCGTTGACAAGCCGGTGACGCTCGGTTCGGGCGAGCTTAACGGCGCGGTCGGCTTCCAGTGGCGTCTGAGAGACTATTCGGCGGTCGGCGAGGAGGCGTTCGTGCCGCCGACCGAGTCGAGCCAGTACGGCGTCTTCGCCCTGAAGGAGCTCAGCCTCGGCGCGCTGCGTTTCGAACTCGGCGGGCGCTACGAGACCACCAATCACGAGGCGCCGGACCTCGCGATCACCCGCGACTTCGACGCCTTCTCGGTGTCGGGCGGCGTCGGCGTGAGGCCCGCGGAAGGCTTCTTCCTCGGCGTCACCGGCTATCGCACCGAGCGCGCGCCCGCGGTTGAGGAGCTGTTCTCGGACGGTCCGCACCTTGCGACCGGTTCGTTTGAGATCGGCGATCCCGATCTCGGCATCGAGACCGCGCGCGGCGTCGAGGCGACCGCGAAATACGGCAATGATCGCTACTCCATCGCGATCAACGGGTTCTACACCTCGTACAACGATTTCATTTACGAGGCGGAGACGGGTCTTGAGGAGGACGGCCTGCCCGTCTTCCAGTTCGTCGCCGCCGACGCGACCTTCAAAGGTTTTGAAGTCGTGACGGAAGCCGAGCTGTTCAAATGGAGCGGCTTCGACATTCACGCCGACGCCTCTGTCGATTATGTCCGCGCGACGGTCGACGCCGCAAACGAGAACCTGCCGCGCATTCCGCCGCTGTCGGGACTGTTCGGTATCGAGGCCAAGTCAGAGCTGTTCGACCTGCGCTTTGAGGCCGAGTACGCGGCCGAGCAGAACCGGATCGCCGACTTCGAGCTGCCGACCGAAGACTATCTGATGCTGCACGCATTCCTGACCGTGCGGCCGATCGCCGGCAAGGGTATTGCGATCCGCGTCGCGGCGCAGAACCTCAACAATGAGGAAGCGCGCACCCACGCGTCCTTCCTCAAGGATGTCGCGCCGCTGCCCGGACGGAACGTCAGGGTTTCGCTGACCGGCACGTTCTGACGGCTCTCCCGAGCCGAAAAAAAGCGCCGGCTTCCTTTCGGGAGGCCGGCGCACCTAACGCGCAGGTAACTTCCAATCCCGAAATCGCTAGAGCAGTTTCAGGTTTGTCGCAGAAGTCTTGCCGCGCTCGTCGGCGAGGTCATAGCTAACTTTCTGATTGTCTTTGAGGCCCTGCAGTCCCGCATTCTGAACGGCGGAAATATGCACGAACACGTCCTTGCCGCCGGTGTCGGGCGTGATGAATCCGTAGCCTTTGGTTTCGTTGAACCACTTCACTTTTCCGGTCGCCATCCATTTCTCCCTGTCAGGCGTATCTTTTGGCGGCGCAAGGTCGAGCGCCGCGGCGCAGCAACTAGGCGGGCGTTTGAGACGGCGTGGTCGGCGTTCGAAAGGCCAGTCAAAGTCGCGGCGCGTACTTAGAAAGTGACGGAGGGGCCGCGTCAAGCGTTATAGAAGAACGTGAATGCAGCCGCGGCGTCATTCGCCGCGCGGTTTCGGCGACCCGGGGTTTGTGAGCGCCATCGCCTTGCCGCCGAGATTTTCGATCTCGTTCGCCGTCATGAACGGCGCGATCTTCGTGTCATTGCGCAGGAAGACGCCTCCGCGAAATCGATTGACGATCTTGTTTCCCGTCAGCGTCACGCCGTCCGCCGATCCCCCGCGCGTCAGGTCGTAATTGATGACGGAATAGTTCTCAGCGTCGGACGCTTGTACGAACACGTTGTTTTCGGCGGTGAGCGCGCCGCCGCGCGATGCGTCGATCGCATAGCTGCCGCGCCCGTGGCCGTCGTCGAACGTGGTGTTCCTGACGATGGTCTTGCCTGCAAGGCTCTTTAGATGGTGGCCGATCCGCGTGCTTTCGAACTTGCTGTCTTTCACATCGACGAGCGCGGCGCCGTCGACATAGATTGCATGGCTCTGCCCGTCGCCGAAGCCGTTATCGCGAAAAAGCGAGCGCTCGACGGTGATGACGCCGTTCTTGTCGCCGGTCGAAAGAATGCCGTCCTCATTGCCGACGAAGCGGCAATTGACGACCGTCAGGTTCCGCCCTTCGTGACGCACGCCCGCGCCGTTACGGCTCCAGGACTTCGTTCCGGCGAAAGTGATGTTCTCGATGCGAAGATCGACGCCTGTCAGGGGCACGAGGACGCCCTTGTCGGTGACGGCCGCCGAGCGCAGCACGGTCTTGCCGTCGGCGGATCCTTTGAGCGTCAAAGAGCGATAGATCTTGAAATCGGTGAGATCGTAATCGCCTGCGGGAATTTCAATCACGGCGCCGGACTTGGCGGCGTTGATCGCTTCGGCGAGCCAGGCGCTGTTTCCCGGCGCCGCATGGGCGGACGGGGCCAGAGCTACGAAGAGGGCGATCGCGATCACTTTCATGCGGGCGTTCCTTCATTGCGGCGCGCGGCTTCCTTCAGCGCGGCGATCATCGATGCAGGCGGCATGCCGCCGGAAAAGCCGGTGCGCTCGCCGATAATGAAGGTCGGCACGCCCGAAACGCCCGCCCGCCGCCAGGCGTCCGCTTCGGCCGCCACCGCCGGGCCCGTACGGCCGAGCGCAGCGAGCACGTCCCCGCGCGCAAGGCCGACGCCCACGCCGATCTCGGCGAGCGTTTCGTCGTCGCCAATGTCGGCGAGCTTGTCCCAAAACGCTTCATAAAGCGCCAGCGCCGCCGCCGTCTGCGCGTTCGGGCCTTTCGCCGCGTCGATAAGCT
>CAZNXR010000223.1:0-4595 GCA_964576815.1 uncultured Caulobacterales bacterium
ATCGTCGGCGAGACGAAGAACGGACGAAAACGGACTGACGCCGCGCCGCGATCAATCCTTCTACGCGCAAGCGCGCAAGCGCGCGAGATCGCGCGAAGGACTGGACTGGGCCCCGCCGGTCGCCAATGCGCAGCGCTTAGAGCGCCGGGCGAAGAAGTGGAAGCTCCGTTTTTCGACTCCCGGCGCGACCACGAAAAAACTAGACCGTCGGGCGATCCGGATTAATCGCCCGACGGTCTAGGCGATGAGACGTCGCGACGGGTGCGATAGGACCTTTAGCCTCAATCGCCCGCTGGTCGGCGACTGCCCGGGAATGGCGGGCATCTGGCCCGAAGCGGCAATTTCGGCGGCGGCGCTCGGCCCGGCGGCGCCGCGCGCGGCTTGAGATCGCCTCCTCTTCACGACATAAGAAGCCAAAAATAGGGCGGTTCGGGCGGCTTCATGTACGAGAACGGCGTAACCATCAAACCGTCGGCGCGCGGCAATTTCGAGGCGCAGCTCGGCGCCGCGATTCGCGCCGGCGCGGAATGGCTTGTCGGGCGACAGAAGCCCGAAGGCTACTGGGTCGGCCGGCTCGAATCGAACGCCTGCTTGGAGGCGCAATGGATCTTGTGCCTGTGGTTCCTCGGCCTTGAAGATCATCATCTGCGCCCGCGCCTCGCCGAGAGCCTGCGCGCGACCCAGCGCAAGGACGGCAGCTGGGAAATCTATCACGACGCGCCCGCGGGCGACATCAACACCACGGTCGAGGCCTATGCGGCGCTCCGCTCCTGCGGCGTCCCGGCGAGCGATCCCCAACTTGTCGCCGCCCGCGACTGGATCCTCGCAAAAGGGGGCCTACGGAACATTCGCGTCTTCACGCGCTACTGGCTGGCGCTGATCGGCGAATGGCCATGGGAAAAGACGCCGAACATTCCGCCGGAAGTCATCCATTTCCCTAATTGGTTCATTTTTTCGATCTATAATTTCGCGCAGTGGGCGCGCGCGACGCTGATGCCGATCGCGGTCCTTTCCGCACGCCGGCCGTCGCGGCCTCTGCCGCCGGAAAACCGGCTCGACGACCTCTTCCCAGGCGGGCGCGACCATTTCGACTATGAGCTGCCGGGAAAGCCCGGCGCGGATTTCTGGGACGCATTCTTCCGCACGGTCGACAAGGCGCTTCACCGCGCCCAGTCAACGGCCGCAGCGGCGGGACTTTCCTTCGGCCGCAACGGGTCGGTGAAGCGCGCGCTCGAATGGATCATCCAACATCAGGACGCGGACGGCGTCTGGGGCGGCATCCAGCCGTCGTGGATCTATTCAACCATGGCGCTCTTCAATGAGGGCTATGCGCTCGATCATCCGGTCGTCGCCAAGGCGCTCGCCGCGCTCGACGACCCGCGTTGGCGCGTCGATGTCGGCGATGCGACGTGGATTCAGGCGTCAACCAGCCCCGTCTGGGACACGATCCTGACATTGCTCGCTTTCGACGATTGCCATCTGAACGGCGACTATCCGGCGGAAGTGACGAAGGCGCTCGACTGGGTGCTGGACCAGCAGGTGCTGCGCAAGGGCGACTGGAGCGTCAAGCTGCCGAAGACCGCGCCGGGCGGCTGGGCGTTCGAGTACAAGAACTATTTTTATCCCGATACGGACGATACGGCGGTCGCGCTGATCGCCCTGTCGCAGTTTCGCGGCGACCGGGTGCGGGCCGGGCGCATCGACCGCGCCGTCCGTCTCGGCGTCGATTGGCTGATCGCCATGCAGTGCAAGGGCGGCGGCTGGGGCGCCTTCGACAAGGATAACGACAAGAAGTTCCTGACGAAGATTCCTTTCTGCGATTTCGGCGAGGCGCTCGACCCTCCTTCCGTCGATGTAACGGCGCATATCGTCGAGGCCTTCGGCAAGCTCGGCCTCGGCAAGGATCATCCCTCAATGATCGCTGCGCTCGACTATGTGCGGCGCGAACAGGAACAGGACGGGTCGTGGTTCGGCCGCTGGGGCGTCAACTACATCTACGGCACGGGCGCGGTGCTGCCGGCGCTCGCCGCCATCGGCGAAGATATGTCGGCGCCTTATGTTGCGCGCGCCTGCGACTGGCTCCTCTCCCGCCAGCAGGCGAATGGCGGCTGGGGCGAATCCTGCGCCTCCTACATGGATCCGGCGATGGCGGGCCGCGGCAAGCCGACCGCGTCGCAGACCGCCTGGGCGCTGTTGGGCCTTATCGCCGCGAACCGGCCGGGCGACCGCGACTCCATCGAGAAGGGATTGGCCTTCCTGATCGAGCGGCAATCGAACGGCACATGGGAGGAGCCCGAATATACCGGCACGGGCTTCCCGGGGTACGGCGTCGGCGCGACGATCAAGCTCGGCGATCCGCTGCTCGCGGAGCGCCTGAAGCAGGGCCCCGAACTCTCCCGCGCGTTCATGATCAACTACAATCTCTATCGCCATTATTTCCCGCTGATGGCGTTGGGACGCTGGCGCCGGCTTCAGGGCGCTTAGGGGGGCGCCAACAGGCGTTAACCATAAATATTTACCCTGATTATTCGCTTGACTCTAATCTTGTTCGGTCTTAATTTTCGAGGGTCGCGCCGGGGAACGCCTCCCCGGCGCGTTTTGCGTTTTCGCCCGCTGGAAAAGCGGCGCCTTTGACAAGTCCGGTTTGTCGCGCGGTTCGACGGTGGTTGGCCGCGCGATGCGAAGGAAACACCTGCCGATCCTGTGATCGCGCGGGGGCGATAGTATGCGTCCCGCTCTGCCCCGCTCATTCCCGCGACAGCGGGAATCCAGGGGCCTCGAGCGCTGCACCTTGTGACTCCGGATTCCTCGGGTTCACGGGAATGAGCGGAGGATGGCGCCGCCGCTCGATGACTTTCGCCAGCCTTTTTCCCCAAACTGCCGAATACGGAAAGTGCGGACAAATCCGCTGCAGCGCGCGGAAATGGCGGGCTCAACCTCGAAGGACCGCGCCGGACCGTCCGGCAAGTGCGGATCGTGCGGACATTCACGCCCGGCGTTTTCCCGCGACAGTTGTACGCGAATTGGCGGCTGTCAGTCTTCAGAGCGTCGGCCGCCCCGCCGGCCGGAAAAAGGCGCCGAATGTCCGGCCCAAAATATGTATTTTGCGGCTGGACCCCGCAGAAAGGCTCAAAGGTTCAGAGAGGAGACGATGCTAAAAGGCGCCAAATTCATACCGGGTTTCGATGACCTCGACTCATCGAAACCCGGCAAGCGCGACTGCACGCAAGGCAAGCGAAGCGAGGATACCTTTCAGTGATCGGAAACGATCATTGAAAGTGCGTATCAGGCGCGGCAGGCGCTCGACGCCGGCGGTTCTGGATTGACGGAGCAAGCAACGCCGGAAGCTACGCAATTCCGTCCAGCCCAAAATAAGTATTTTCAGGCTGACGGCCGCAGAACGGGCGGGAAAACCAGAAAGGCGCGCGGTAAATTCTGCGTAGAATTTCAGGCGCCGGTCGCGCTCAATCCAGATAGGCTGGCGCGCGCGGCAGGTTTTCGAAATCCGCAAGTTCATGCTGGATAATGACGCGCGCGCCGGCGTCACGGGCCAGCTGCTCGAATTTCTCCATCGACCGCAGCGTTTCTTCAGGATCGGTATTGAAGACGGGAATTGTCCGGTTTTCGCGCGCCGGCGTCAGATGATAGAGATCGCCGGTGAGCAGGATCGGTCCCGAATGCTCGAGCTTCACGAGCAGCACGGAATGTCCGGGCGTGTGGCCCGGCATTGCGATGATGATGACCTTGCCGTCGCCGAACACGTCATAGCTGTCGGCGAAGGTCTGTTTTTTCGCCGCTTCAAGTTCCGAATAGCCGGAAAACGCATCGACATCCTGGCGCGCCTCAGGGCGGAACATGTGATCGCGCTCTTTCTCATGGACGATGAAAGTCGCGCCCTTGAATAGATTGGCGTTGCCGACATGGTCGAAATGCGAGTGCGATATGGAGAAGTACTCGATCGCCTCCGGCGGCGCGCCGATGCGCTCCAGTTGACCCTTCAGCGTCTTCGGCACCTTCAGCGAGAAGGGCCCGTTAACGACCCCGTCAGGCGCGGCGGCGATCGCGTCGGGAAGGCCTGCATCCCACATCAGGTCGCCCTGCGGATGGCGCACAAGGTAACAGCTGTCGACCATCGCGCGCGCCTGGCCTTCATAGGCGCCGCCGCGGTCGAAAACGCCCATGTTCGAAACGTCGATCCGCCCGCAGTCCATGACATAAAGGCGCATCGCATCGACGGTGCGCTCAATAACCGGCGCAGCGGCGTCCGCCGGCGCTTCAGGCGCCTTCGTACAGCCGCCTGCGGAGATGACAGATGCAGCGGCGATGAGCGGAAAGGCGCGCATGTCTTAGATCCTCATAAGCGGGAGCGTCAGGCCACCATAGCGCGCTCCCCGGGGTTTCGAAACGCCCGCGGGGAAAAGGAAAAACGCTGGAAAATCAACAATCGGCCAGGGCTTGCGCCCCTTCGCACCCGCCGCTATACCGCGCGCTCCCTCGCTTCGACAGGCGGCCAAAAGGCCAAATCCGCAGCGACGGCAGATGTTGGCGCGGGGTGGAGCAGCCCGGTAGCTCGTCAGGCTCATAACCTGAAGGTC
>CAZNXR010000224.1:0-4595 GCA_964576815.1 uncultured Caulobacterales bacterium
GGAACAACAAATGCGGCTCAGGCTCGGGCGTAGACACGGTCACGTCGGGTCTTGAGGGCGCGTGGACGTCCGCGCCGACCGCATGGACCTCGCTCTATCTCGAAAACCTCTTCGCGTTCGAATGGGAGCAAACGCGCAGCCCCGGCGGCGCCATCCAGTGGATTCCGAAGGGCGGCGCAGCGGCCGGAACCGTGCCCGACGCGCACGATCCCTCGAAGACGCACGCGCCGATCATGCTGACCACCGACCTCTCCTTGCGGTTCGATCCCGCCTACGAACAGATCGCGCGGCGCTTCAAAGATAATCCCGAAGAGTTTCGCCTCGCCTTCGCCAAGGCATGGTTCAAGCTCACCCACCGCGACATGGGGCCGCGCGCGCGCTATGTCGGAGCTGAGGTCCCGGCGGAAAGCCTGATCTGGCAGGACCCGGTTCCGCCGGTCGATCACCCGCTCGTCAATGCGGCGGACATCGCGGCGCTGAAACGCGAAATTCTCGCGTCGGGATTGTCCGTATCCGAACTTGTGCGCGCGGCTTGGGCGTCGGCGTCGAGCTATCGCGACACCGACATGCGCGGCGGCGCGAACGGCGCGCGCGTGGCGCTCGCCCCCCAGAAGGACTGGGCGGCGAACGACCCGGCGGAACTCGCGAAAGTCGTCGGCAAGCTTGATGAAATCCGCACGGCTTTCAACGGACGCGCGCCGGGCGGGCGCAACATCTCGCTCGCCGACACGATTGTACTCGGCGGGGCTGCGGCGATCGAGAAAGCGGCGGCGGACGGCGGCAATCCCGTTGCGGTTCCCTTCGCGCCCGGCCGCACGGACGCGACGCAGGAAATGACGGACGCTGCAAGCTTTGAGGTGTTGAAACCGGCGGCTGACGGCTTCCGCAATTACTACACGGCGGAAGCGGGCCTTTCGCCCGCCGATGCGCTCCTCGACAAGGCCGACATGCTGGGACTGACGGTCGCGGAGATGACCGCGCTCGTCGGCGGCATGCGCGCGCTGAACGCCAATGCCGGCGGCGCGGCGCACGGAACATTCACCGCCAGGCCGGGCGCGCTGACGAACGACTTCTTCGTCAACCTGCTCGACATGTCGACGAAATGGGCGCCGAAGGACGGCGCGGCCTATGTGTTCGAAGGCCGCGACCGCAAGTCGGACGCCGTCAAATGGACGGCGACCGAGGTCGATCTCGTCTTCGGCTCCAATGCGGAGCTGCGCGCCGTCGCCGAAGAATACGCCTATGCCGGCGCCGGGGACGACTTCGCGAAGGCCTTCGTCGCGGCGTGGACGAAGGTCATGAACAATGACCGCTTCGACCTGAAACGGAAGGCATAAAGCGTATTACTATCTCGCGAAACGGGGGCGGCCTTCCGGGCCGCCCCTTTTCCTTTGTGCACGGCGCGCGCGCGGTTTAATCTCCCGCCCGTGGCGTCTGAAGTCGCGCGAGGGGCAATCGTGACGCGCCGGTACAAGGCTTTCATCAGCTACAGCTGGGCCGACAAGGACTGGGGCGCGTGGGTCCATCGCGCGCTTGAAACCTATCGCGCGCCCAAAGGCGTCGCCGACGGGCGGTCGCTGCATCCGATTTTCAGGGACCGCGAAGAAGAAGCGGCGGGCCGCGGCATCGGCGCCGCGATCGAGGAGGCGCTCGACAATTCGGAATTCCTGATCGTCCTGTGCTCGCCGAATTCGGCGAAATCGCAATGGGTCGCGCGCGAGGTCGCCTGGTTCAAGACGCGGCGCGACCCGGACAAGATCCTCGCGCTCATCGTCAGGGGCGAGCCGGGGCACGCGACGGAGAATTGTTTTCCAAAGGCGCTGACCCACAAGATCGGTCCCGATCTTCAGCCGACGGAGGAGACGGAGGACGCCCCGCTCGCCGCCGATGCGCGCAAAGAAGGCGACGGCAAAAGGCGCGCGAAACTGAAACTCGCCGCGGCGATGCTCGGCGTCGGGCTCGACGACCTCGTCCGCCGCGACGAACGGCGGCGAACGCTTCGCAGACGCTGGGCGATGTCGGGCATGGCGGCGGGCATGGCGGCGCTCGGCGGGCTGTCGCTGTTCGCGTTCAACCAGCGCGACGCGGCGGTCGTCGCGCGCAATGACGCAGTGAAAGCGCGCGATGACGCCGAAGGATTGATCGAGCTTGTCCTCACCGACCTGAAGTCGGATCTCGAAGGGTTCGGCACGTTGAAGTCGGTGACGGCGATCGGCAACCGCGCCATCGGCTATTACGAGGGACAGGACGTAAAGGCGCTGACGCCGGATCAGCTCGGCCGGCGCGCCCGCGTGCTATTGATGCTCGGCGAAGCCGACAACAAGCGCGGCGACCTCACCGCGGCGCTCGCCCGCTACGAGACGGCGGCGGCGACAACCTCGGAACAACTCGCCCGCGACCCCGGCAATGCGCAGCGCATCTTCGATCACGCGCAGTCGGTCTTCTGGGTCGGGTATATCGCCTGGCAGCGCGGGGATCACGCGAAGGCGAAAGCGCAGTTCACGGAGTATCATGGATACGCGCAGCGGCTCGTCGAGATCGATCCCGCGAACGACGATTGGCAGGCGGAACTTGACTATGCCTATTCGAATTTGGGCACCCTCGCGATGGATGAGGGTGAGGCGGTTCAAGCGGAAGGTTGGTTCAGGAAGTCGCTCGAAATCACGCTGGCGCAGCTTGAGAAGAATCCGGACGATGTCGATCGGGTAATCGCTGCTGGACAATCTTATGCGTGGCTGGGCGATGCTCTGTATTTTCAAGCAAAGGTACAACCGGCCCGCGAGAAGCGCGCTGCCGAACTCGAACTTTATGAGCGAGCGGCGCAAGGCGCGCTAAATAATGAAATTCTCAAGCAACTCGTGGCTACTGCTGAATACAGCTTGGCGGCAATGTCGGTTGCAACAGGAGACATCGATACTGCCTTGCGTTTAGCTCGGCGATCGTTTCGTACCTCGATGTCAGCGCTTGATAGAGATCCTGAAAACGCAGAGAAAGCGAATAGATCAATCTATTCTGCAGCGATCCTCGGGCAATCCGCGCTTTATTCGGGCAACACCAGTGAATCTAGCAAAGCCTTAATGACAGCGCTGCAAGTCGGCAGAAAGTTCGTCGTCCGCGGGCAAGACGTTCATCTTTGGTTGCCAAGCAGCCTTGCGGAAGCAGGGCTAATTTCTGCAAGACTTGAAAGTTCAACCGGCAGACATGAAACTGCGCTAGCCCACTATGAGGAAGTCATCGCAAGCCTTGGACCGTTGTTGAAGGGGACTTCGCCGGACGTTGCGATCACGCGACGCTACTACTCAGCGCTTGCTGGCAAAGCCAAGCTAAATGCGCCCGAAAACACATCGAATTGGATCACCATCGCTGCTGCAATCAAGCCTAGAGTGGAGGCGCATTGGCCCGAAGGAAAGGCATTACTAGCCGAAGCTCTCGCCTATTCCGGAGAGACTGCCGCCGCCGCAAGCATCGCCGGTCCGCTATACAAAGCGGGTTACCGACATCCGGAGTTCGTTTTGTTGCTCAATAATTTTCCAGAGCTGAAATCAATGGCAGGTGCTGGCGCGGAGCAATAGTAAGACATCGCATAACGCCGAATCGTCAAGGGTAACGCTGGCTCATTTCGGGCAAAGGCCGCACCGAAAGGGCGCGGTCTTTGCCTGAAACCAGACCGCTGCCTACAGCCGATCTGGAAGCGGATTAACGATGGTTCCGACAAGGAAATGAAGAGAGGGCTACTTCTGACCTGTACCACCATTCTGAATCTTCGGATCCATCACCAGCATCCCGTTCGGGCCCTGGAGCTGGATCGAATATTCGTACGCCTGCTGATCGTCTTCCTTGTCGACGAAGGAGAGCGTGGCGCTAGACACGCTCGGCGCGTTGAATTCGGCGGGCCAGTACGCCTGGCCGAAGACCGGGATCGGCGCGGTGATTGCGCCGGACGGGATGACGACGATCGCGACCGCCGCATAGGGGTCCGACGGAAACGAAAAGCCGGCGCCCGTCACGGTATTGTCGAGGTTCACGTTGATCGTGATGTCGCCGGGCGGGAAGCCCGAGAGATCGACATTGCCGGCGGCGGCGAGATTGATGCCGCTGACGCAGCTGCCGCCGCCCACTGCGCAGGCGCCTTCGCTGACCGTACCGAAGGCTGGCAGGCCGTTGGTCATGGTCACTGTGACGTTCGCCGAGCCGATCGGCGCGGCGTCGGCGACCTCGGCTTCGATCATTATTTCCGGCTCGGCCGGCGCCGCTTCGACTACAGCGTCCGCCGCCGGCGCTGCTTCTTCCTTCTTCGCGCAGGCGACCGCGATTGCGGCGCACGAAACAAACAAGAACAGGCGTCCCGAAGACGCCGCGACTGATTTTCTCATGGTGTATCCCCTTGCCCGCGATCCTCCGCCGGATCGCCTGTTTTTCATTTACCATCTTTCGAGGCGCCGCGACGCCTCCGTTCAAAAAAATCCACTGTGCGCCGCACCATCCCAGCGTAGAGGTTGCGGCCCCGTCATCCTCTGATAGGCTTGTAGCGTCGGGAAAAGGCGGGGGCCGGATCATGAGATTATCGATCGTTCGCGCCGCGGTCGCGGCGTGCT
>CAZNXR010000225.1:0-4540 GCA_964576815.1 uncultured Caulobacterales bacterium
CCCGAGGCGCGCACTTCCATCCAGCTTCGCCGCGCCGATCCCTATTCCATTCGCGAGGTCGAGGACGGCGCGCCATGGCGCGAGGTTCCCGCATTGTCGCTGTGGGGGCCGCGCCTGAAACGGGGCTATGGCTACGCTGCAAGGCGGATCGAAGTTTTCGGCGTCGGCCTTACGCCCGCCGGCTTTCGCGCGCTGACCGGCGCAGCTTCGGGGTCCTTCATCAATGAGGCCGCGCCGCTCGAATCTGCCGCGCCGGCGATTGCAGCAGCGCTTGCCGCGCTGACCATGCAGGACTTTGACGAATGGCGCGAAGACGCCGCCGCTATTCTGCGGTCGGCATTTGCGTCCGCGCCGACGCCGCCGCTGATCTCTGAAGCGCTGGCGGCGCTTGGCGAGGATGGCGACATCGCGGGCGCGGCGCGCCGGCTCGGCCTTTCGGAACGGCATTTCCGCCGTCTCTTCGCGGCGGAGTTCGGCGCGAACCCGAAGACCTATGCGCGCATCCGGCGCTTTGACCGGACGCTGCGCCGCCTGCACCCGCGCCCGTGGGAGACGCCTGATCCTCCGGGAGCGGAGGAATACGCCGACCAGGCGCACCTCATCCGCGAATTCTGCGGCTTCGCCGAGATTACGCCGGGCGCCTATGTGCGCAGCAAAGAGCGCCACGGCGACCGGATCCTGCGCAGCATCGTCGTCGACGGCGTCGATCCGCCCCCCGAGCGCTGAACACAAAAACGCCCGCGCAAGGGGCTGCGCGGGCGTTTTCTTTATCCGGGCTTCCCGGTCAGGGTGGGAAGGAAAGCCCGTAGGCGCGTTTTGGCTTCTGTATAATCTTACGACTGGATCGCCGCTTCCGTGACTTCGCCTTTCTTGATGAGGCATTCGGCGGTCATCGTCGGACCTTCCGCGTTCGGAATGAGCTTGATGGTGACGGTCTGGGCCGCGCCGCCCTTGGCCTTCACGAATTTGGCGCGATAGTCGTCCTGCTTCGCAAGGCCCTGGGCGTCGAGCGCCGAGGCGCAGAGCGAAACCTGGCTCTCGCGCTCGCCAGCGAAAGCCGGGGTCGCGGAAAGAACGAGGGCGGAAGCGGCGAAGGCGGTCAGAAGGGCTTTCATGGGGAATCTCCGTTTTGGCGTTGAGTAGGCTTCTGGTTCTTGTACGCAGCGAAACCGGTTTGGTTCATATCGCTTTCTTGTGATGATCTATTTACTATTGTTTTTTAAAGTGTCAATATCATTTTTGGCGGGCGGACAAAAAAATGCTATTCTCTCCTCACGGTCCGGAGAGGAGCCGGTGGCGCCAGCCTCCGGCTGCCGCAAGAAAACCAAAAGGATCGACCGGGAAGAGACAAAAACGTAACTATGTCAAGAACTTATAATCAGGAGTGCATTCTCGCCTACGCTTTCGACCTGCTCGGCGAGCGCTGGACCTTTCTCATCATCCGCGAGCTTTTCCTCGGCCCGCGGCGATTCGGCGACCTTCATGCCGCCCTGCCCGGCATCGGCACCAACCTTCTCAGCAAGCGCCTCAAGGAACTTGAGGAGGCAGGGCTCATCCTATCGGCCGGCGACGGACGCGCGCAGTACCGGCTGACCGACACCGGCGAGGAGCTGCGCCCGACGGCGCGCGCGCTGATGTTCTGGTCGATCAAATATTTCATGGCGCGGCCGGGCGACTCCGCGCCGAAGGAGTGCATTTTTTCGAACGACCTAACGCCCGACTCGGTCGCGCTGGCGATCGAGATGTTCGCCAACGAATGCGGGCTTCCCCACGCCAACTACGTGCTGCAGCTGAAAATCGACGATCATTCCTACACCTATTATTTCATGAACGGCGAGCTGACCGCGCGGCGCGGCGGCGACACGCCAGCGGTCGCCAGGATCGAGACCGACGTCGCAACGCTGATGCAGGCGATGCGCGGCGAAATCTATCTTGACGAGACGCGCAAGCGCTCGAAGATCACGGGCGAGAATTCCGTGGTCGAACATTTCATCATCAGCTTCACGCCGGGGGCCGACGTCGCCTTCGAAGTCGGCGAGGCGATCAAACAGCGGCGGCTCCAGAAGAAGCCGCCGGTCAGGCGAGCGGCGGTAACGGCGTAGCGCGCGCTTCGTCAAGAAAGCGCGCCGATTTCGGCGCGAGCGATCCTGGCGCAAATTCGAACAACAGCGGATTGCCGGTCGGTATCTCGACATCGACGATCCTGTCATCGGGCACGTTCAGCAACAGCTTAACAAGCGCGCGCAGCGAATTGCCGTGCGCCGCGATGATGAGCGATTCGCCGCGCCTCAGGCGCGGAGCGATGTCGCCCTCCCAAAGCGGCGTCACGCGTTCAAGCGTCGATTTCAGCGATTCGGTTTTCGGGATGCTGTCGCCGAGATGGGCGTAACGCGGATCGCGCACAGGGTTGAAGGGGCTTTCGGGATCGATCGGCGGCGGCGGCGTATCATAGCTCCGCCGCCAGATTTTCACCTGCGCCTCGCCGTGTTTGTCGGCCGTTTCTTTCTTGTCGAGGCCGGTGAGCCCGCCATAGTGGCGTTCATTGAGACGCCAGTCCTTGACGACCGGAAGCCAGAGCCGGTCCATGTCGTCGAGCGCAAGATGCAGCGTCCTGATCGCGCGCTTCTGCACGGAGGTATAGGCGCCGGCGAAAGAAACGCCGGTCGCCTTCAAAAGCGCGCCCGCTTTCACCGCTTCCGCCCTGCCCTGCGCGGTCAAGTCGACATCGACCCAGCCGGTGAAGCGGTTCTGCAGATTCCACTCGCTCTGACCGTGACGAACAAGCGCAAGAAACGTCATGAGGTCCCGCCCTCCCGAAAAATTGCGGCGGGCGCGTTCATAATCGAGCCCGGCCGCAGTTGGCTACGCCCCCCGATGCGGTAGAAGAGCCAGGGCCCTGAAGGAACCCGCTGCAATGTCGAAACCTGGAAAGATCGCGCTTGCGCTTCACGGCGGCGCCGGCGCGAAGAGAGGCCGCGATTATTCCAAGGCCGAGAGCCACCTCGCCATGCTCTGCGCGCGCGGGGAGGAGTTGCTGAAGGCCGGCGGCGCGAGCCTCGACGTCGTTGAGGAGATGGTCGCCGAAATGGAAGCCTCGGGCCTTTATGTCGCCGGGCGCGGCTCGGCCCCGAACAAGGCGGGCTATGTCGAACTCGACGCCTCGATCATGGAAGGCGGCCTGCCCGGGGAGGACGCTGTCGAGCGCCGGCGCGCCGGCGCTGTCGCCGCCGTTCCCAATCTCAAGAGCCCCATTCGCGCGGCGCGCGCGGTCATGGAGACGACGCCGCATATCCTGATCGCCGGGCGCGGCGCGGAGAATTTCTGCCGTGCACGGAACATGGAGTTCGTTCCCGATCCGGCGGGCTATTACCTGACGCCGGTCGGCGTCACGCCGGAGGAAATGCGCGAGAACGAGCTTGGCCACGGCACCGTCGGCGCCGTTGCGCTCGACACGAGCGGGCGCATCGCCGCCGCGACCTCAACGGGCGGCGTCTTCGGCAAGATCGAGGGCCGCGTCGGCGACACGCCGCTAATCGGCGCCGGAACCTGGGCGGATGAATTCGTCGGCGCTTCCTGCACCGGCCTTGGCGAATATTTCATCCTCGCCGGCGGCGCGCAGGATGTGGCGAGCCGCGTGCGCTATCAGGGCGCTGACCTGCAACAGGCCGCGCAAGGCCTTATCAAGGATGTCGCACGCCAGGGCGGGCATGGCGGCGTCATCGCCGTCAGCCGAGAGGGCGAGATCGCTTTCGCCTGGAACTCCGACGGCATGAAGCGCGCCGGCGTCGGACCCGACCGCCCCTTGTTCTCGGCGACATTCTAGGCGATAGGCGAGCGATGATGAGCGTCAGGCGACAGCAACCGAGCCGGTAATTTCTCGCGGCCCTTGAGGGCCTCGACGCCCGTTCGCTTGTCGCTTCACCTTAACTCTCGATATCGACATGATCCCAATTCGCGCCGGCGACACCGTCACCGACAGCATGGTCGCGCATGTCTACAAAGGCGTCCTCTCGCGCACGCTGCCGCGTCCCGAATGGACGCATCCCTGCCATCTCGTTTTTGCGACCGCGCTTCTGAGCGAGCGCGGCCTCGACGGCGCCGAGGCGGCCGCCCCCGGCCTCATCCGCGCCTATAATGAGAGCGTCGGCGGGGTGAATGACGACACGCAAGGCTACCACCACACGCTCACGATTTTCTTCCTGCGCCAGATCGCCGGGTTTTGCGCCGCGTATGCAGATGAAAGTTCGGGCGCGAGGGCGACAAGGCTCCTCGCCTCGCCGCTCGCCGCCCCTGATTATCCGCTGCGGTGCTATTCGCACGCGCGCCTCTTCTCGGTCGAAGCGCGCCGCGGCTGGCTGCCGGGCGATCTTTAGCAAGGCGGCATTTTATTCTGTATAGAAATGTTCCGCCGCCCCGCTTCACTCCGTCACCCGGGGGCGCGACGCAGTCGCGAACCCGGGGTCCCGCTTTGGCGCGTGGGGCGGCGTGGACCCCGGATCGCCTTCGGCGTCCGGGGCGACGGGGTTTTTGGTGTCATCAG
>CAZNXR010000226.1:0-4518 GCA_964576815.1 uncultured Caulobacterales bacterium
TGCATCGGTTCGTGCACGGACTTGCGCGGCAGGATGCCCGGCGCTTTCACATCGACAAGGCGCCGCTCGGTCGAGGCGATCGGGCCTTTGCCGTCGATGGGGTTGCCGAGCGGGTCGACGACGCGGCCCAACAGGCCCTTGCCGACAGGAACGTCGACGATGGATTTGGTGCGCTTGACGGTGTCGCCCTCGCCGATCTCGCGGTCTTCGCCGAAGATGACGACGCCGACATTGTCGGTCTCGAGGTTCAGCGCCATGCCTTTGACGCCGTTCTGGAACTCGACCATTTCGTCCGCCTGGACGTTGTCGAGGCCGTAGATGCGCGCGATGCCGTCGCCGACCGACAGCACCTGGCCGATTTCGGAGACTTCCGCATCCTTGCCGAAGTCTTTGATCTGCTGCTTGAGAATGGCGGAAATTTCCGCGGCCTGAAGCTCCATGGGTCTTAAGCCTCTTTCATCACGGCTCTGAGCCGGTTCAGTTTATTGCGCAGGGAGGAATCAATCATCGTCGAGCCGATCTTGACGATCAGCCCGCCGAGGAGTTCGGGGTCAACGCTGACGGTGAGATTGACCGCGCGCCCGACGACGCCTTCGATCTCGCCGCGCAGACGCTTCATCTGGTCGTCGTTGAGAGGGGCCGCCGCGATGGCTTCGGCGGCGACCTCGCCGCGGCTATCGGCAAGGCGACGAATAAAAGCGGCGATGATCTGCCGCAGGAAGAACAGGCGGCGGTTGCGGGCGACGACGCCGAGGAAATTTGCCGTGAGCGGAGTAAACCTGGCGCGTTCCGCGATGGCGGCAATGGCGCGCGACATGTCTTCTGCGCCAAGAACGGGACTGGCGATAAATGCGCTGAACTCAGCCGAGCCGGCGATCATCGCCGAGAGCGCCTTCAGGTCAGCCTCAACCGCTTCGGTCGCGCCCGCCTCGGACGCAAGGTCGAACAGGGCGTCGGCATAGCGGCTCGCCGCGCCGCCCGTCTCGCGGGAAGGCTGTCCGATCAGGCTTTGTCCCTTGCTCGACTCTACGATTTCAGCGGCCATCGCGTGCAGCAGGCTCCCAAGGCATCGGCGCGTCTCGTTGGCGCGCCGTCAAACATCTGAAATTTCAGCGAAATTAGGAGCCCGACTCGCGCACGCGCCAGCTCCCGAACGCGGAGTTGGCGCGCCTTAGCATGGCGGGCGCCGCCGCGCAACATGCGGGGCTGCCGCCCAAAAATTTCGCCGCTAGTGAAACCGGATCGACAGCCGCACGCAGCCGATGACGCGCGGGGGAATAGCCGTTGCCCGATCCGCGAAATCGGGATCGGCGGACGCCGCCTCCATTCGAGGCGGCCCGTCGCGCCATCGGCGGACAATCGGCGCGCCATCGGTCGCAACGAGACAGAACGCGCCGTCCTTCGGACGACGGTCCGCGTAATCGACCACCACGAGCGTCGGCGACGGGAACACGGCGCCAACGGCCTTGTCGTCGAGGATGAGCGCAAAGAGCTGCGTCGCGCCGGAGGTAACGGGGATATAATCTTCCGCGACCGTATGCGGATCGCTTTCCGGCTCGTCTAGGAACCGGGCCGCATCCACGAAAGAAATGACCGGGATGTGCTGAAGCGGCCGCCGGATATAGGCGGCGGCAGCGTGCTTGTCCCGTTCAGCGGCCGAGCGCGCCCCGCCGCCCAGCCAGTCGACGGAGACATTCAGCGCATCGGCGAGTTTAGCGAGCATCACCCGGCGCGGGTCATGGATCCCGCTCTCCCAATTGGCGACCGCCGGCTGGCTGACGCCGACTCTCTCCGCTAGCGATATCTGGTTCAGCCCCATCGCCTTGCGCGCCTGTTTTATGCGTTCGCCAATGGTCGCCAGCGGAGCGGCGTCGAGGCTTTCGCCCGGCCCATTGGCTTGCTCTATAAGTGCGTCTGCTGTCGGCTCGCGCATTAAACGTCTCCCCGTCGCCGCCGCCAGTCGATCGCGCGGCGCGGCCAATAATAAGTCAAACTTATATCACGTCCTGCCGAAGGCGAATAGGTTTGCTGCGTTGCAGCATAAATTGTTGTGTTTAAAGCGCGTTCACAAAACCGTATGATCGAATTCTTTTCCGAATCAGCTTGAAAAAATCAGACTGTCTTATATCCTAAAGTCGAGAAGATTGGTCACTGCACGCGATTGAGGTAATCGATGTCTGACTTGTGCACGGATGAGGGCGCTGCCCGTCTCGCCGCCCGCATCAGGGATTTCTGGCGCAAACGCGGCTTCGATGTTGAGGTTGAGGCAAAGCCGGAGGGCTTTGTGTCGACCATGCGGTCATCGCGGACGGATTTGCGCAGCGACATGGTCAACGGCATGCCGAGACGCGGCAACGACGCTTAGGGTGACCGCCCGGCGAGTTTATAGATCGCCTCCGGCAAAGACGCGAAATCTTCAAACTGCAAGGCAGCGCGGGCTGACAAGTCGATCGGTCCGTAACCAAAAAGGGCGAGAAGGCACGGCATGCCGCCCGCTTCCGCCGCCTTGATGTCCGTATCGCTGTCGCCGACGAAAAAGCCGGTCTTGCATGCCGTTCTCTCCAGGCAGAGCCGCACGGGCGCAGGGTCTGGTTTTGGCGCGCCTGCCGTGTCGCCGCCGACAATGGCGTCAATCAGGCAGTCAAGCGACAGCGCGCTGAGAAGCGCCCGCGCCGGGGCTTCGCGCTTGTTGGTGCAGACGGCGATCCTTGCGCCTGCGCCGCGCAGCTCCTCGATGGCGGCGACCGCCCCCGGAAACGGGCGCGAGTTATCAGCAATGTGGGCCAGATAATAATCGAGGAAGACATCGACGTAAGAATTGAGCGCGGCTTCATCCGGCGCCAAGCCGCCTCGAGCAAAACCCTCCCGCAGCATCGCCCGCGCGCCGTGTCCAACGAGATGGCGGACGTCGGCGGGCGCGACTTGCGGCGCGCCGGCCGCCTCAAGCGCATGGTTCATCGCCGCTGCAAGGTCAGCGGCCGTATCGACGAGCGTGCCGTCGAGGTCGAACAGAACACAGACTCCAGCTAAAGGTTGGCCCATTTACTTCCTCACACGGCGCAGCCAAAAGAATCCTGTAGGAACAACGCTAACAGCCGCGTGCGGCGTCTGGTCGTTCGTCCATCGCTTATCGGCATCCGCCCCTGACGACCAGCCCGACAGGCGAACGATTGGCAGGCGTCGAAGCGTTCTGGCGAGGTCACATGGCTCAACAATCTGTCGCCGCCGTTATCCTCGCCGCCGGTCGCGGATCGCGGATGAAATCCGCCACGCCGAAGGTGCTGCATGAAATCGGCGGCCGCCCCCTCATCGGCCACGCACTGGCGGCAGTCACGGCGCTTGACCCCCAGCGCCTCGCGGTCGTCATCAGCAGCAACGGGACGGCGATCGAAAATGCCGCGCGCGCAATCGCCCCTGAAATCGCCATCGCCGTGCAGGACCCGCCGCGCGGCACCGGCGACGCTGTCCGCCAGGCGATGCCGGCGCTCGCAGGATTTGAAGGCGCCGTTCTCGTCCATTACGCCGACACCCCGCTCGTGCGCACCGAGACGCTCGCCCTGCTCGTCGAGGCGATTACTGGCGGCGCGGCGGTCGCAGCGCTCGGATTTTACGCTGCCGATCCGGGGGCCTACGGACGATTGAAGCGCGACGCGAACGGGCGCCTCGTCGCCATTGTCGAGGCCAATGACGCAACCCCAGAGGAAATGGAAATAGATCTCGTCAATTCGGGCGTAATGGCGTTTGACGCCGCATATCTGCGGACGGCCCTTCCGCGCCTTACAACCAATAACGCGAAAGGCGAATATTACCTGACCGACGTCGTCGCACTCGCCGTCGGCGACGGGCGCGACTGCGCGGTCGCAGAAGCCACCGAAGACGAAGTCGTTGGCGTCAATTCGCAGCTCGAACTCGCAGTTGCCGAGGAGATATTTCAGGATCGGCGACGGATGGCCTTTCTCGATCAGGGCGTCACGCTAATCGATCCGTCTACAACCTATTTCGCCGCAGACACCGAGCTCGCCGGGGGCGTCGTTATCGAGCCCGGCGTTTTCTTCGGACCCGGCGTGCGCGTTGCGTCGGGCGCCCGGATCAAAGCCTTTTGCCACATCGAGGGGGCGGACATCGGTCCCGGCGCGCAGATCGGGCCGTTCGCTCGCCTCCGGCCCGGCGCGCGGATCGGCGAGGCGGCGCGGATCGGCAATTTCGTCGAGATCAAGAACGCTGCAATCGGCGTCGACGCCAAAGTGAACCACCTCAGCTATATCGGCGATGCGGGCGTCGGCGACCGCGCCAATATCGGCGCGGGCGCGATCACCTGCAATTTTGACGGCTACGCCAAATATCGCACGGAAATTGGCGCGGACGCTTTCATCGGGTCCAACTCCGCCCTCGTCGCCCCGCTCGCCATCGGCGCGGGCGCTTATGTCGGGTCGGGCTCCGTCATCACGCGCGACGTCGAGGCTAACGCGCTCGCGGTAGCGCGCGGACGGCAGGCGGACCTGAAGGGCTGGGCGCAGC
>CAZNXR010000227.1:0-4501 GCA_964576815.1 uncultured Caulobacterales bacterium
CAACGCAGGGATTGCGAAAGAGAGGATCAACCAGAGCGCCGTGAGCGCCGCCGCTGCCGTTTCACTGCGCCGAATGGCGGCGGCGAAGACGCCGATCAGCGCGTGCCAGAACCCGGCGTAGACGCCGGCGGCGCCGAGAAAAAGCGCAAGGCGCGCCCAACCGTCAGGCGACAGGCCGCCAGTTGTCGCGACGGCGGCCAAGGCAGCGAACGCCAACGCCAGAAACACCGCACCATGCCGGAGCGCTAGCCGGCTCCAAAGCATCTGTTCTAAAGCGGCGCCTTGCGCGGCGGCGAGGCGCGCGCGCCCGCTGGCGCGGTCGGCGGCGAGCGCGTCGAATGACGCTGTAATCATGATTAGCGGCAGGATAACCGCAATCAAAAAGACAAAATCGAACCGGCCTGCGGCCAGCAGCGCCGGGTTGGCGATTTCATATTCTGAGAAGAGATCGGCCGAATTCCGGCTTGCCGAAAGAACGGCCGACTGCGGATGAAGATCGCCTGCGCCGGCGGCGAGAATCGCTAGCGGTCCCGGCGGCGACAGCGCGGCGATGCGGATGTCCATCGGCTGCGCGTCATAGGGAGAAGCAGCCTTACCGATCCTTTCGATTTCCTCGGCGGCTTTGCGCCATTCCGCCCGTTCTTCGTTAACGGACGCCAAGAAGGCAGTCTGAGCGACTTCGATCGCCGCTACGCGCGCGCGGCCGCCGAGGACGGCGAACGCGGTCAACAATAAAATGAGCGCCAGCAGCGCAAGGCCGGGCCAACGCTGCAGGAACTGCCTGCGTTCAAGATAAAACTCTGCAACGCTCATGAAGCGGCGCGCCTCACCGCGCGTGTAACTGTCATCGCGGCGAACGAGAGCGCCAGCGCAAACTGCGCAAGAAGCGTCAGCGCGAGCGGGGCGTAATGCGGCGCAAGCGAGGCAAGCGACGGCGGCGTGTGCCGGAAATCTTCAACCGCCTTCCATAGGGCCGGATCGGCTTTGTACTCGTAGCCGGCGGCGCCGGCTTTCGTTTCCATATCCTTGTTGAGTTTTTCAACGAGCACACGGCGTTGCTTTTCAGCGTCATCTGAAAAGGCCTCCTGATGCAGGCGGTCGCCGCCAGCGAGACCGGCTGACAGCTTCGAGATCGCAAGCGCTGGTGAGCCGAGGGAGAACCAGCGCACTACGCCGTCCTGACGCGAATAAACGGCGGCGAGATCGGCATGCACCTTGTCAAAGAGCGGGTGAGACAGGATCTCGCTCTGCTGCAGGGTGTAAGCATCAAAATTGAAGGGAAGTTTTGCCACGTCATCGACGCCGTACTCGGCGAGAAGCCGCCGGCGATCATCTTCCATGTACTTTTCGTTGACCCAGTATTCGTCCGATGCGGCGCGAAGATCGCGCGCGACGGCGCTGGCGTCCGGCGCGGGATGGATGAGCCGCGCGGTGTCCGCCGCGATACGCGGCAAAGCGATCGATGAAAGCGCCCACAGGCCGGCAAGCGCGACCAGCGCCGATTGCCGGCGCCGGAACAGCGCCGAAACGCCGACAGCAATCGCCGCGATCGTCGCAAAGAAGATCGTATAAACGGCGACCAGGCCCGCAACACGCAGCGGCAGGTCGGCGAAGACGGCGCCCCCGCGGGGCGACATCATCAGGCTTGCAACGATCGCCGGTGTGACGAGCGCACCCGCAATCATTCCGGCGCCAGCGATCTTTCCGGCGAACAGGCCCCTCGCATCGACCCCGGCGGCCAGCACCTGCCGCAGCGTTCCGCTCTCGCGCTCGCCTGCGACCGCACCGAAAAGAAACAGCAGCATGACAAGCGCCATCGGGTATTGCAGCACCCAGGCGGGCGACAGCGCGGCCAACGCGGCGCTCTCCGCCGTCTCTTCCGCGCGTCGGAAGACGGCGGGATTTCGATTATGCGCTTCCATCCAGATCGCCTGGCCGGCGAAGTCGGCGACACCGGGATCGAAAGCGGAGAGCGGCGAAACCGGACGAAAGGCGTAACGGGAGAAATGCGCGGCCGAGTGTGGATTGCGCTCGCCTTGGCCGTCCCAGATTTTCCGGTCCGCCGCCGCCGCCGCGCGTTCTTCGCGATCGAGCGCGGTTGTGCGCGCAGAGGCGACAAAGGCCGCCGCCGCGATCAGCGAGAGCACGGCGACGGCCGCGATCACATGCGCGCCGCTGCGCAGAATGCGCCGCGCTTCGTTTGTCGCTATCGCGCGGATCACGCGGCGTTCTCCGCGCCGCCAAGCATATGGGAGAGGTAAATGCGCTCGATCTCGTGCGCATCGAGCATCGCGGCGTCGAGCGTATCTATTAGCCTTCCCGCCTTCATGATGCCGATGCGTGTCGCGATTTCCTTGGCGCGGAACACATCGTGCGTCGCCATCAAGATGGCGCGGCCGCTGTCGCGGGTCTGGCGAAGAAGATCGGTGAGCCCGTTCGCCGCCACGGGATCAAGGCCGGACAGCGGCTCGTCGAGCAGAAGTGCGCGGGCGTCTTTCGCGAGCGCGATCGCGACGCCGACTTTCTGGCGCATGCCCTTGGAGTATTCCGCGACCCTGCGCCCATGGGCGCTCTCGTCGAGGCCTGCGCGCGTCAACGTGTCCCTCAGGCTTTTGACCGGCAGCTTCAGACCGGACAACCGCCCGAAATAGTCGAGGTTCTCCGCGCCCGTGAGGGTGGGGTAAAGCGCCACCTGTTCAGGGATGTATGCGAGCTTGCGCCGCGCTTCGACTGGCGTTCGCGTCACCGAAACGCCGTCGATAAAGGCTTCGCCCGATGTCGGTTCGAGAAAGCCGAGGAGCAGATTGATCGTCGTCGTCTTGCCGGCGCCATTCGCGCCGAGCAAGCAGACGATCTCGCCGCCAGCGACTTCCAAGTCGAGCTGGTCCAGCGCAATCGCTGCGCCAAATTTCTTCGATAGTCTCTTTATGAGGATCATAAACCCGTGTAACACTCAAATTCTCAGGGTTCCCGCGCCAGGAAGCCCACAGGAACCCTGAGGCTCATCGATCCCAACCGGCGTAGGTTGCGCCGGTGGCTCATAGGGACCGACAATTCGGTGATTTTCTTAGCGTGCCGGAGGCGGTGCGCGTGGCTGGGAAGGCGAGTCCGCCGCCACCACAGCCAGCCGCGAAGGCGCCGATGGCCCTTCCGACGCGACGATAGTCAACTGCGCGACCGGGACGACAGCGCGGGGCGTGTCGCCGCCGATGTCAGTAGCGAAACAGAAAATACAATCGGCTTCGGAATGGGCGGCGTCTCCGCCAGCCTCGCCCGCGTGCGCACCGGCGATGAAGAGCGCAAGCGCCAGCACAATCGCGGCCGCCAAGCGAAGTACGCCGCTTACATTTCCGGGCACCGGCAGCATTGGCAGCACTCGCGCCTTTCTTCAGAAGGCCACGCATCACGCCATAAATCGGAGGGTGATACTATCACAAGCTGGCGCTTGCTTTAGAATCGGCGCCCGCGGGTTCGGCGTCGGCGACACACCCCTTATTCGCGCAATCGCCGAAAGCCTCGATATAGACATCTGATATCGCCATGCCCGCGGGGGCAAGCAGCCCCTCGACGATAGCATTCTGAATGCCGATCGACCGCGTATGCCCGCACTTAGTGCAGGTTACGAAAGCGCCTATCGCCCCGCGTGTTTCTGCCGTCAGCGCCACGAAGGCGTTGAGGCTGGTAATCTTGCGGGCAAGGCCCCGCTCGATCAGACAGTCGAGCGCGCGATAAATCGTCATCGGGGCGCGCAGCCCCTCATCATGCAGGCGGTCGAGCAGCGCGTAAGCCTTCAAGGGCTCTCCTGCCGCCAAAAGCTGTGCGTAGACCATTTCTTCGTTGCGCGACATCAGACGTGGCGCGTGATGCGCAGGTTTAACCTTTGATTGCACACTTTTGGCCGTGTGAACGGCCGCCGACTTTCCCATTTCTTTCTCCCATTGAACGAAGCGCCTCTTGGAAGGCGCCGTCAGGCTCAAAGCGCGTGGGAGAATTCAGGTGGACCGCGGCTTCGAATTATTGTGACATGCCCCTCGACTGCTGGCGCAACGTTAGTTGGCGGGACCCATGCAGCCGGGCGGATCGCGAAGTTGACGCACGTAAGCTCTGGGAGCGGAGCACCGTGCTGGCCGAATTGCGCAACAAGGCAGATCTCGCATTCAGCAAGAGCATCGGGATCATGATGGGCGCTCGCATGGAACGCGCCAAACAACAAAAATAACGCGCCAACCATCACGGCGAGAGCCGCAAGTTTGCGATTCCGCGAACGCGACAGGCGCATAAAGGAACGGTCGGACCCCGTCATCGCAGGCAATGTTATCACATAATAGTAGCCTATCAAGACTCCGCAGAACTCCATTGAGCAGTGGCGACGGGTCGCGATCGACGTTGTCAGAAAGCGCGCAATCGGTCCGAGACGTGTTCGGTCTTCGCCAAGGACCTGCGCCTCCGGGCGCACCGGTAAGAAATACGGCGATCGGCCGCGACAAATTTCTCAATTGCG
>CAZNXR010000228.1:0-4245 GCA_964576815.1 uncultured Caulobacterales bacterium
GCGACGTCGCACATCGCCGATGTCGGCGGCCTCGGATTCGGGCCGGATGCGCGGCAGGTCTATGAAGAGGGGCTGCTCGTCCCGGTTTCGCGGCTTTTCGCAAAGGGCGTGCGTAACGAGACCCTGTTCGAACTCCTCCGCGCCAATGTGCGCGACCCCAATGCGGCGGAAGGCGATCTTTACTCGCTCGCCGCCTGCAACGAGACGGGCGCGCGCCGCCTCGTCGAGACGCTGGATGAGTTCGGCCTCGACGGGCTCGACGCCGTCGGGGCGACGATCATCGAGAACTCGCGCGCGGCGATGCTCGATGAAATACGCCGCCTGCCGTCCGGCGCCCATGAGTATACGATGCGCATCGACGGATATGACGAGCCCGTCGATCTCGTCTGCCGGTTGACGATCGGCGACAGCGGGATCGATGTTGATTTCGCCGGAACGTCGCCGATCTCCGCGCACGGCGTCAACGTGCCGCTCACCTATACGCAGGCTTATTCGTCTTTCGGCGTGCGCTGCGTCGTCGGAAACGAGGTTCCGAACAACGCCGGTTCGCTGGGCGCTGTGCGTGTGACGGCGCCGGAGGGGTCCATCCTCAATGCGCCGCGCCCCTGCGCGGTATCCGCGCGTCATACGGTCGGGCAGATGCTGCCGGACGTGGTGCTCGGCGCGCTATCGAAGGCGATCCCGGAGCGGACACCGGCGGAAGGGGCCTCGTGCCTTTATCTTCCGGTGCTGATCGGCGGGCGAAACATCGGCGGCGGAGAAGAATTCGTCGTGAACCCGTTTTACACCGGCGGCGCCGGCGCGCGACCCGGCAAGGACGGATTATCGTGTACGGCGTTCCCCTCCGGCGTCCGCAATACGCCGGTCGAGATCAACGAGGCCTCGGCGCCGATCATCATCTGGCGAAAGGAATACCGAACCGATTCCGGCGGGGCCGGGCGCCTGCGCGGCGGTCTCGGCCAGACGCTGGAGTTTGCGCATCGGGACGGCTGCGCCTTCGCCGTCTCGAAAATGTTCGATCGCACCAGGCATCCCGCGCGCGGTCGCGACGGAGGCGGGGCGGGAGCGCTGGGCGCCGTGCGACTTTCTGATGGGACGCCGCTAAAGGGCATGGGCCGGGAGATCGTTCCGGCGGGTGCGCGCCTGATTGTCGAGACGCCGGGCGGCGCGGGAATCGGTGACGCCGCCGTACGAGATCGCGGCTCCGTTGATGCGGACATCCGCACGGGGTTTATCAGCGCTGATGCAGCGCTGACGATTTACCGGCAGCGATGAAGCTTTGAGCATCTGGCTCTGAAATCCGCCTTGCCGGCGCTATAAAGCGTCATATCGGCGGACGCGACGGGCATCGAAATCCAAGGCGGCGAGAGTAAGCCTCGCGGCGTCGGCCCGATGATTTTCCCCACCCGGCGCATATTTGCCTAGTCCCCGCGCCATGGCCTAGATGCTCGTAACAGGAGACCGCGCAAAAAGCCGTCGCCAAACAAGACTTTCGCTTGGGAGAAGCCGGAATGACCAAGGCAGGGGCCAAGAAGAAAGGCGAAGCCGACACGCAGGCTCGCCCCTTAAGCCTGCATGTGCCGGAGCCCGAATGCCGGCCGGGTGATACGCCCGATTTTTCCGAAATGCTGATCCCCGAGGCCGGCGCCGTCCGCATGCCGCCCGTCGATGTCGAGGCGCTGCACATCCACGATCTCGCCTATTCTGTCATCCGTGTACTGAACGATGACGGCGAAGCGGTCGGACCGTGGGCCGGCCAGCTTTCGGATGAAGCTCTCGTCGACGGCCTCCGCCATATGATGACCGTGCGCGCCTTCGATGCGCGCATGCAGATGGCGCAGCGGCAGGGCAAGACCTCGTTTTACATGCAGGCGCTCGGCGAGGAGGCGGTCGCCTGCGCCTTCCGCATGGCGATGCAGCCGGGCGACATGAATTTTTCGACCTATCGCCAGCAGGGGCTCCTGATCGCCGGCGGCTATTCGCTGCTCACGATGATGAACCAGATCTATTCGAACGCGAAGGACCCGATGAAGGGCCGGCAATTGCCGGTCATGTATTCGTCAAAGAAGGACGGCTATTTCACCATCTCCGGCAACCTCGCGACGCAGTTCATCCAGGCGGTCGGCTGGGCGATGGGTTCGGCGATCAAGGGCGACAACAAGGTCGCCGCCGGCTGGATCGGCGAAGGCTCGACGGCGGAGAACGACTTTCATTCCGCGCTCGTCTTCGCCTCCACGTACAAGCCGCCGGTCATCCTCAACGTCGTCAACAATCAATGGGCGATTTCGACCTTTCAAGGCATCGCGCGCGGCAACGCCGCGACCTTCGCCTCGCGCGGCCTCGGCTTCGGCATCCCGTCGCTGCGCGTCGACGGTAATGATTATCTCGCCGTCTACGCCGTCGCCAAATGGGCGGTGAGCCGTGCACGGATGAATCTTGGCCCGACCCTGATCGAGTTCGTCACCTATCGCGCCGGCGCCCATTCGACGTCCGACGATCCTTCCGGTTATCGGCCGAAGGATGAATCCACCGGCTGGCCGCTCGGCGATCCGATCGAGCGTCTCAAGAAGCATGTCATATTCCGCAAGGCGTGGTCGGAAGAACGCCACGCGCAGGCGAAAGGCGAAATCGAAAGCATGGTGGTGCAGGCGCAGAAGGAAGCCGAAAGCCACGGCACGCTGCATAACGGGCCGCACGCGCCGGCCGGTACGATGTTCGAGGACGTCTACAAGGACCCGCCCATTCATCTCATCCGCCAGCGCCAGGAAGCGGGGATCTGACCGATGACCCGCATGACCATGATCGAAGCGATCCGCAGCGCCATGGACGTCTCGATGGAGCGCGACGACAATGTCGTCGTCTTCGGCGAGGATGTCGGGTATTTCGGCGGCGTCTTTCGCTGCACGGCCGGCCTTCAACAGAAATACGGGCGCCAGCGCTGTTTCGACGCGCCGATCAGCGAGTCCGGCATCATCGGCGCCGCGGTCGGCATGGCGGCTTACGGGCTTCGTCCCTGCGTCGAAATTCAGTTCGCGGATTATATCTATCCGGGCTATGACCAGCTTGTCTCCGAAGCCTCACGTATCCGCTATCGTTCGGCCGGCGATTTCACGACGCCGATGACGGTGCGAATGCCGACCGGCGGCGGCATTTTCGGCGGCCAGACGCACAGCCAGAGCCCGGAGGCGCTGTTCGCGCATGTCGCGGGGCTGAAGACGGTCATTCCGTCGAACCCCTATGACGCGAAAGGCCTCCTGATCGCCGCGATCGAGGACGACGATCCCGTGATGTTCCTGGAGCCCAAGCGCCTCTACAACGGCCCGTTCGACGGCCATCACGACAAGCCGGTGACGCCGTGGAAAAAACACGATCTCGGTGAAGTGCCGGACGGCCATTACACCGTGCCGCTAGGGCGCGCCGCCATCCGTCGCGAGGGGAACGACGTCACCGTGCTCGCTTACGGCACCATGGTGCATGTCGCGCTGGCGGCGGCGGAAGAAACGGGGGTCGATGCGGAAATTCTTGATCTTCGAACGATCATGCCGCTTGACCTAGAAGCGATCGAACAATCGGTGCGCAAGACGGGACGCTGCGTCGTCGTCGTAGAAGCGACGAAGACCTGCGGATTCTCCGCAGAACTCATATCGATCGTGATGGAAGGCTGCTTCCACCATCTCGAAGCGCCGGTGATCCGCGTGACGGGATGGGACACGCCCTATCCCCATGCGCATGAATGGGACTATTTCCCGGGACCCAAACGCGTCGGCGCGGCGCTGAAGCGCGTGATGGAGGAAGTCTGATGGGCGTTCACGTAATCAAGCTTCCGGATGTCGGCGAAGGCGTCGCGGAAGCCGAACTCGTCGAATGGATGGTGAAGCCCGGCGACAATGTGATGGAGGACCAGGTCCTCGCCGCCGTGATGACCGACAAGGCGACGGTCGAAATTCCCTCGCCTGTCATCGGCAAGGTGATCTGGGTCGGCGCGAAGGCGGGCGAGGTCGTCGCGGTCGGGGCGCCGATCGTGCGGCTGGAGGTAGACGGCGCAGGGAATGCGAAAGCCGATGAGGTCGCAGAGCCAGCGAAGATGGAAGCTCCTGCACCCCTCTCCCGCAAGGCGGGAGAGGGGACGGGGGTGAGGGGGCGTGACGAACCGAAAACGGCGGCGAGCGTAGAGAGACCCTCACCCTCACCCTCACCCTCACCCTCACCCTCCCCCCCAACCCCTCTCCCGCAAGCGGGAGAGGG
>CAZNXR010000228.1:4255-4499 GCA_964576815.1 uncultured Caulobacterales bacterium
AAGCCGCTCGCATCGCCCGCCGTCAGGAAACGCGCCGCCGACAACGGCGTCGATCTTCGCCGCGTGACGGGCTCGGGCCCCGCCGGCCGCATCACGCATGAAGACCTCGACAATTACTTCGCCCACGGAGGGTCTGCGCCGGTGTCGTCGAGAGGTCTCGTACCCGACGCCAGCGTCAAGGAAATCCCGGTCATCGGCCTCCGCCGCAAGATCGCGGAGAAGATGACGGTCTCAAGAAGCCGCA
>CAZNXR010000229.1:0-4479 GCA_964576815.1 uncultured Caulobacterales bacterium
GGATGAGCGGCGCATGAAATGCGCGGCTATCGCCCCTAACGACCGGTTCTAGGGCGCCGGCGGCGTCACATTCTGTCCGTATAAGGATATTGTCGAAATCGCCATTTTCGCCGAGCCCTCGATCGGCTTGCGGCTGTAAGCGACGTAGATCAGCGTGTCGTTCGCCGCGTCATAGATGCGCCGCACCGCGAGCTGTTTGAAGATAAGGCTTTGCTGCTGCGAGAAGACTTCTTCCCCGCTTTTGTCGAGGTCGATGGCGCCGATCGCGATCGGCCCGGTCTGGCGGCAGGCGATCGAGGAGTTCGACGGGTTCTCGAACCAGTCGCCTTTGGCGAGCCGGTCCCAGACTGCGCGGTCGAAATAGCTCAGATGACAGGTGACGCCCTCGACCTTGGGGTCTTTCAGCGCCTCGAGCTTGATCTCGTTGCCGATGAGGTCGTTCTTGAACTCGCCGACTTCTTCATGCTGTCCGCCGGCCCCGCAGGCGGCGAGAAGGGAAAGAGCGCTGAGCGCAAGGATCAGTTTCATGGCCGGTGACATGGCCCCGCCGCGGCGCGAATTCAATCGGGGGACGGATTATTCCGCCGCGCCGATCTCGGCGAGCGTTTGCGCATAGCCGTTGCCGCCGGGCGATGCGCCGTAGCGCAGGGTTCTGCCGGAAAGGTCGGCGCCCGATCCGTCGCCCGCGCACACGAAGCGATCGACGACGTTCGTGCGTCCGCGCCGGCAGATCGTTTCAACGGCGCCGAGCGCGCCGTCGCAGACCGCGGCGAGGCTTTCGCCCGAAGGCCAGTCATCGACGGTCGACCAGTCGATCGACGCGGCGATCGAGCGGCCGCACACTTTGCTGGTGTAGGCCGCCTCGCTCGCCAGCGCCCGGTTCTCGCGCTCACGCGCGCGGAGGTCCTTCAGCGACTGCGCCGAGGCGGTCGCCGCGCAGAGCGCGGCGGCTGAGGCGAGAACGAGAAGAAGAAATCCCTTGGCCATGGCCGGACCGTCGCTGTGCAATGGGGCCGAAATGGGGAAGCCCCGAGGGTGATTTTGCGGCGCGAAGGGTTGCCGCGCGCTTAAAGCGCCTCTTCGAGGTAGCGGGCGACTTCCGAGGAGGAGGGCCGGCCGGCGGCGTCGGCGGCCGGATCGTAGCGGACCGAGAGGACGCCGCCCGCAAGGCCGACCGCAGGCGGGCGCCCGACGATGAACTCAACCCGGCGGACGCGCGCGCCGATGATGCGCGCCCCCGTCGGATCATTGGCGACGCGGCCCAATCCCTTGGCGGCGCGCGCGACCGCGTCGGCGAGGACGCTCGCCCCGCCGGTTTCATCCGTACCCGGATCGCCGACATCGAAGAGGATCGGTTTGCCGACCTGCGCGCTGAGGAGCGCGGTCGCGCGGCTCGCGCGGGCGCGCGCTGCGGCGAAGGTCGCAAAGTCGAGCGTCAGCGGCGGGTCCTCGCCGAAGGATTTCGACGCCGCGTGTCCGCGCGGATCGCCCGGCCAGAACACGGTCGCCCCGCCGTAAGGCGATACGCGCAGCAGGGCCTCGCCGCTCCGGTCGCGCCAGACGGTGTCGCCGCGCGGCGCGCGCGTCGGGGCCAGAAGGTGGATTTCCTCCGCCGGCGTCGTTTCGTCGATCACGCAGTCCATGCGCGTATCGCCGGCGCCGCACAGGAAGCGAAGGCGGCCTTCGCGCTCGCCCCCCTGAAAGAGAAAGACGCGGTCGTCCGTCGCGATGACGAAGCGCTCGACCTGCGCCGCATCCTCAAGGCGCGCCGCTTCGGCGCTGCGCTTGCCGACAAGCGCGGAAAAGGGGTCGGCGGAGAACGAGGAAGGGCGCTCCGACTGCGCATGCGCCGCCCCCGCCGCCGCAAGAGCGGCAAGCAGGGCGAGCCCGCAGGTCAACGCTTTCCTAACCATGGCGATCCCTCGGGGCCGGCGAAACGCCCGGTCCACCCCGCTTCTATAGAACGCCTTTTTGGCGAAATCCGGGCGCTGACGGGGCGGACCTGCTTTACCTCTCCCGCAGGGAGAGGTCGGCGAGCGCAGCGCGCCGGGTGAGGGGATTAAGCAAGGCCCTCACCCGCCGCTTCGCGGCGACCTCTCCCTGCGGGAGAGGTTAGGCGCCCCCTACGCCGCGATGTACTGACCGCCATTGGCCGTCAGCACCGTCCCCGTGATGAACCCCGCCCCGTCCGCCGCGAGGAAGGCGACGCAGCGCGCGATTTCCTCCGCCTCGCCGAGCCGGCCGACAGGGATGCCGGCGATGATCTTGTCGAGCACCGCCTTGTCGACGGCGGCGACCATCTCGGTTGCGATGTAGCCGGGCGCGATGGCGTTGACGGTGACGCCCTTGAAGGCGCCTTCCTGGGCAAGCGCCCGGGTGAAGCCGATCATGCCGGCCTTGGCGGCGGAGTAATTCGCCTGCCCCGCCTGGCCCTTCTGGCCGTTGATCGAACTGATGTTGACGATGCGTCCGAAGCCGCGTTCGCGCATGCCGGGGAAGACCTGGTGCGACATGTTGAAGACGCTGTCGAGGTCGGCGCGCATCACCTCGCGCCACTGGTCGGGTTTCATCTTGTGGAAGAAACTGTCGCGCGTAATGCCGGCGTTGTTGACGAGTATGTCGGTCGGGCCTTGCGCCTTCTCGATCTCCGCGACGCCCGCCTTGCAGGCGTCATAGTCGCCGACATCCCATTTGAACGCCTTGACGCCGGTTTCCGCCGTGAAGGCCTTGGCCGCCTCGTCATTGCCGGCATAAGTCGCCGCGACGGTGACGCCCGCCTCCTTCAGCGCCAGCGAGATCGCGCGCCCGATGCCGCGCGTGCCGCCGGTGACGATCGCCGTTCTCTTGGTCATGAAATCCTCCCTCGACTTTTTAATTTGTTGGAGCGGACCATCGCACCAAGACCCGCCGCGAGGCAATCGGGCCGCGTAAAGAGGCGCCGCTTGGCGGCCGGCCGACGCCGGTCAATCGCGCTCTTTAGCCGTCCCGGGCGCCATGAAGGTCCGCCGCAGGAACTCGTCGAACATCGGAACGGTGAACTCGATATCGCCGTGCTGGGGACTGTAGATCATGCCCTTCGCGATGATGGCCGCCCGTCGCGGCCCCAGCGATTGCGGGGCTTCCCCAAGCGCGGCCGCGACGTCGCCCGATCGGTACGGCCCCTTGCCGAGCCTCGCCATCGCGTGGACGTAGTCGCGTTCCTTCGGCGTCAGCCTGTCGAAGCGAACACGAAAAAATCCGGCGTCGAGCCGTTCCAGCGCCTTGACGCTCGCGCGTTCGACATCCGCGCGCGAGAACGGCGAGCGTTCAGCGAAATTCCACGTCTGATAGCCCCACTCCTGCAGAAAGAACGGATAGCCTTCCGTGCGCGTCACGATGAGCTCAAGGGCGTCATCGTCGATCGATTCCTCCTCTTCTTCGATCGGTCGGCGTATGGCGATGCGCGCCGCCGACCGCTCTAGGGGGCCGATCGCCGGAAAATCGAACAGTCGCTCGGCATAGGATTTCGCTTCGCCGGCGAGAGCGGCGATCTGCGGCAGGCCCGCGCCGAACATCATGACGGGCAGATTTCTCTGGCTCACGCGGTGCAGCGCGACAATCAGCGCGGCGAGCTCTTTGGCTTCCAGATACTGGACTTCGTCGATCAGCAGCGTCCAGGCCGAGCCCGCCGCGCGCGCGGTTTCTCCGATTCGCGAGAAAATTTCGGCGAGATCGAGTTCAAGGTTGCCGCTGTCGGCGACGCCTGTTTCAGGATCGACCGAAATCGACACGTCGCCGACGCTGATCTTGAAGGCGCTTGCGAAACTGCGCAGCGCCCGCAAAGCGCCGTGCGCTGCGGCCTTCGCGCCCTCCGCCAGCGATAATTGCCGCAGCACCTGATGGATTTTCGGGTACAGCAGCGCGGCGAGCGGCTCGCCCTCCGGCGCTTCGACGAAGGACGTCTTGTGGCCTGCCGCAAGCGCCATCGCCTCGATGTTATTCAGGAGGACGGTTTTTCCGACCCCGCGAAGACCGAGCAGGATTTGCGACTTTTCGTGTCGCCCCCGCAGGAGTCGTTTGAGGGCGATGTCGGCCGCGTCGATGATCGCCGCGCGACCTGCGAGTTCGGGCGGCGGCGACCCTGCGCCGGGCGCGAACGGGTTTCGGACCGGGTCCATGAGAGATATCTACGTAATTTATCGTTATATAGCAAGAACAGGCTATACTAGGATAAATCGATTAGATATCAGCGTTAAACCCGCTCCACGCACATCGCGATGCCCATGCCGCCGCCGATGCACAGGGTCGCGAGGCCTTTTTTGGCGGACCCGCGGTTCAATTCATAGAGGAGCGTCGTCAGGATGCGCGCGCCCGAGGCGCCGATCGGGTGGCCGATGGCGATGGCGCCGCCATTGACGTTGACCTTTGCGGGGTCCCAGCCGAGTTCCTTGCCGACCGCGAGGGCCTGCGCGGCGAAGGCCTCGTTCGCTTCGATGAGGT
>CAZNXR010000230.1:0-4464 GCA_964576815.1 uncultured Caulobacterales bacterium
CAACGAATCCACTTTATCAGTAGGCGGAGCGCCGCGTTTTCACACAAGCTCTCCCCGTTGCTGACATTGGCGCGGAGTGACAGGAAACGACCCGAAAATGGACATTTCAGAACACTGCGGCAACGGAAGCAGTTTCGCCGTTTTCTGACACGAGCTTCGTCTTTCGCGAGTGCATTATCGGTCAGCAATTAATCGGCGAGCCGCCGCCGGAAGACGTTGATGCGCTCCTGGGTAAACTTCGTCGCCGCACAATAGGTTAGCTGCGCCGATACAACGCGGATTTTGCTATCAGCCGGGCGGCACGATCAGGACGTCGAGGTCGCTGCGATTGAGCACCGCGCCCGACACCGAGCCGAGCATGACGCGGTCGATCGCCGATTTCTGGCGGGACCCGACGACGATCAGGTCTCGCTTCTCGCGTTTTGCGAAGTCAAGGATCGTTTCGGCCGGAGAGATGTAAGTCGTAACGAGCTCGGCCTGTTCGGGTTTGAGGCCGAGGTCGGTCATCGCCTTGGCGACGGAGGGCAGCACCGCCGTGCGCTCGGCGCGGAGATATTCCTCCATGCTCTTCAGCCCCTTGTTCGCCTTTCGCAGCAGGTCGAGGGATCCCGACTCATAGGCGAACAGCACCTTGGCGCCCGCCGACTCCATTATCGACAGCGCGCTTGCGCGGCGCCACGGGTCAAGATCCTGATGGACGAGATCGAGCGCGCAGACCGACTTTTGATACACTCCCTGAGCGACGTTTCGCACGACCAGCGCGGGGATCCGACTGCGCCGGATCGCCCGTTCGGCGGTCGTGCCGACAAAGGCGTTTCTGAGAGGTGCCCGGCGATGGGCGCCGAAAACGAGAAGATCGGCGCCGACCTCCTCTGCGGCGTCGTTGATCGCCTCATGCGGGTCGCCGATCAGAATACGATAGTGAGCCTTGACGTCGCTGCGGGGCGCCGGGCCGCCGGGCGAGAACAGAATCTCGGCTTCTCGCTTAGCCGCGTCGATCAGCGGTTGCGGCTGGTCGTCGTCGATGACGTGCAGATAGGTGATCTCAGCGCCCCGGCGCATTGCAAGGTCAAGCGCCCGCTCGCACGCGATCGCGGAACGCTTGGAAAAGTCCGTGGCTGCAATGATGTGTTTCGGCATCCGGCGATCTCCCAATGGCCAACAACATTGAAATGGGAACGCCCGCCGAATTTCAAATCGTGCCGGAGCGAGCGTTTTGTCGCATCAGAACTTGATCGAGCGATTCAGTGTTCGCACCCGTAAGACAAATCGCCTGAAGGGGCCTCCCGATGATCGGGAGATTGCTGGGCCACACCCAGGTGCTCATCGGCGCGAAACGCTGCCATGTCAGCTTTGCCGTTACGCCGCACGTTCAGCTTCGCCTGGTCCTGCCGCCATCCCAGAAGCCTGCGGTTGAGATCTGGGTTGTCGGGGTTCGGCACATGAGCTGACGCTGGCAAGCTCGAGCCGCAACGACAAGAAAGGGCCACATCGCGCCTGTCGCTCACGCCCACATCAATCTGCGCGGCCTGATGACATTCAACCTCGCCGCGCACCGCGACAGGCTTCTGGGCTATGGACACAACGCGGACAGGCACGCAAATTTCTGAAAAGGTAATTCCGTCGCAAAATCAATGAGATGATCCAGAAGAGCTGAAAAACGTCAACAATATCAATGGCCCCTTAGCGTGACTCCGAGCACTTTGGTCTGCCGGACCCCGGGAAGCCCGGCAGAACGTCTGACGTCTTTTCGGTCGGCGCGACGACGATGCCGCGCAGTCGAACGAGCCGGTCGCCCTGGTCGGCGGCGGCTGTTCCGGCGAGACCGGCGATGAAGGCGGCGAGAGCGATCGTGTGCTTGTGCATGATATTCCCCTGACTGGTGACGGCGAATGTCCGCGATATGAGGTGCGCGGCCCGATCGCGCTTGATCGAGATCAAACAGCGAGGGGCGGGCGTTGGAAACGACGAAAAACGCGCAGCGCGGTTTTTTGAATTTGACCTAGGTCATCGGTCCGCGGCGCCACGCACCTAGGCTCTGATTATGAAGGACGCTTGGCGGAAATATCTCGATGGCCGAATCGCGCGTTACACCAGCTATCCCTCGGCGCTCCATTTCGATGCGTCGGTGACGGGCGACGTTCTCGCCGCCAAATGCCGCGAGATCGATCTTTATGCGCCAATCTCGCTTTACGTGCATGTGCCGTTTTGCCGCCAGCTGTGCTGGTATTGCGGCTGTTCGATGCGCGTCGAGAATTTCTACAGCCGCGCACTCGATTACGTCGATGCGATGATCGCCGAAATTGCGATGCACGCCGCCGTGCTGAAAGGGCGCGGACGCCCGGCAAGCGTGCATTTCGGCGGCGGAACGCCGAATTATCTCCTCAGCGAAGATGTCGCGCGCATCCTCAGCGCGATCGAAGAACAGCTCGGACTGACGGATAGCGCGCATCTCGCGATCGAGCTCAATCCGAGAATTCTGCGGCTGCAGGACATTGACCAGTTCGCCTCGCTTGGCTTCGACCGTTTCAGCCTCGGCGTTCAGGATTTCGATCCCGACGTGCAGATGGCCGTCAACCGTATTCAAGGATATGATCTCGTTGAGGCCTGCGTCGGCGAAATTCGCGCCGCGGGCGTCGATGATCTGTCGTTTGATATTCTCTACGGCCTGCCTCGCCAGACGCTGGCGACCTTTGCCGACACGCTCGACAAGGTCGCTGCGCTAGGCCCCGATCGCGTGTCGGTGTTCGGCTACGCGCATCTGCCGTCCGCCTTTCCGCGCCAACGGATGATTGACGAGCGCAGCCTCCCGAGGCCGGCGCTGCGCGCCGAGATGGCGGAGCTTGCCGACCAGCGATTGATCGGGGCCGGCTATCGGCGAATTGGGTTTGATCACTATGCAAGGCCGGACAACGCGCTCGCCATCGCGGCGGCGTCAGGAAGGCTCAAGCGGAACTTTCAGGGGTTCGCCGACGACCCCTCGCCGACAATCCTCGGCGTTGGCGCTTCCGCGATCAGTTTCGTCGATGGACTTTACGCGCAGAACGAGAAAAACGTAGGCGCTTATGTCGGCCGGATCCGGCGTGGCGAATCGCCTGTCGAGCGAGGTCTGCTGCGGACCCGGCGCGAAACCGTCGTCGCGGCGGCGATCAGCGATCTTCTGTGCGGAATGTCGGCCGACGTCGGCGGGGTGCTAAGAGCCGCGGCGCCGGCCGAAGCCCTGCAGCTCTGCGCCGCCCTCGACCGATTTGAGGCGGACGGCGTCATCGCCTGGCAGGGCGACCGCATCAAGGTGGCCGATGACGCTTTTCTCCTCGCGCGCGCCGTTGCCGCAGCGCTTGATCCCTATGCGGCGGCGCCGGTGAGCGGCATGTCGCTCTCCGTCTAGGTTTGCGACGGCGCCAGCGCCTTGTGCGCAGGCGGCCGCAGCCCGGCCAAAAGCCGGGGGCTTATCGCGGCGGCGTAATGTGCTAGGCCTAGCCGCCATGGGCTCTGCTGACCAGCGCGCCGGACCTTGTGCCGCCGAGAAGCGGCCGGCGTCGTGCGACCTTTGTTCAGTGCGCGAGCGCTCGATCTGCGCCGACCTCGGCCAGCGCGAACTTGCGCATGTCGAAAAGACCATGGCCCGCCGGATTGTCGCGAAGGGCCGCGCGCTCATGGAAGAGGGAAGCCCCAACGACACTCTTTATATCGTCGTCCAGGGGAGTTTCCGGTTGACGAAACATCTGGAAGACGGCCGGCGGCAAGTGACCGGCTTTCTCTTTCCCGGCGATTTCATGGGCGTGCGCGCGACAGTGGCGAGCGCCTATACGGCCGAGGCGCTGGAAGACAGCCATGTCTGTCATTTTCCGCACAAGCTTCTTGATGCGATTGCCGTCGATTGCCCTGGTGTCAAGGATCGCCTGATCGCGCGCGGGCAGACCGAATACCACAAGGCTCAGGACCATATCGTTCTTCTTGGCAAGAAAACCGCCGAGGAGCGCGTCGAGAGTTTCCTTCATTTGATGGCGAGGTCGATCGGCCGCGACATTGACGACGACGCGACCGAGACGCCTTTGCCGATGCCGCGTCAGGACATCGCCGACTATCTGGGGCTTCGTCTTGAAACACTAAGCCGCACTCTTGCCGTTCTGAAGAAAAAGGGTTCGATCCGCGATCTCGCGCGACACCGCGTGACGATCGCCGGTTAGCGGAAGCCGCGCCATTTCATTGATTTGCGATCTGGCATGCAAACGGCGTGGCAAGGCGAATGCCGGCTGCGCTCCTGCGGGTCGCCGCCGCCAAGATCTATGTCGATGGTCCGTGTTGCGCCTTCCGCGCACAGCGCAACCTGAACGACACCGTCTCTTGCGACAGTTGCGGCGCTGACAGCCGGACCGGCGGCGAGCGCTGCCGCGCCAGCCCCGTAAGCCATCCCCCACAAGTTCCGCCGGCGCACCATTCGGGGCCGCCCTATCGCTGCGA
>CAZNXR010000231.1:0-4452 GCA_964576815.1 uncultured Caulobacterales bacterium
GCTTGCGATCGCCAAGTCGCGCCAGCAAGCAAAGCCCCAGCTCTTCGAGACCGCCTACGCCGCGATCGATATCTTCCAGATGCATCTGACGCGGATGCGCGCCGAAACGTCGCCGCCGGACGTCGCGCTGACGCCCGACATGCGCGACGCCATGCCGAACGCCTTCGATCGCGCCGACGAATTCATCGAAAAGGGTCGCGCCGCGCTGCTGGAGCGCCGCGCCGAGATCGAGGCGCTGCTCGCGTCCTGAACTCAACAAGGGGGCTCGCCCATGATGCGCCGGATCGCCGTTTCGCTTCTGATGTTTGCGGCGGACGCCGCCGCGCGGCCTTTCACCATCGACGATGCGCTCGCCATCAAGGCGGTCACCGATCCGCGCATCAGTCCCGACGGGAAATGGGTCGCCTATGTCGTCGAGGAGAATGACCTCGAACAGGACGAACGGCGTTCGCGCATCTACATGACGTCGATCGACGGGGCCGAGACGATCGCAATGACGGGCGAGACCTATTCGGCATCCGATCCGCGCTGGTCGCCCGACGGGAAATATCTGTCTTTCCTCGCTGCGCGCGACGATCTCGACGAGAGCGCGGCGTCGCAGATTTACACGCTCGACCTCCGCGGCGGAGAGGCGGAGGCCTATACGAATGTCTCCCAGGGCGTCGAGGAACACGCATGGGCGCCGGCGGGCGGGCGGCTCCTCCTCGCGATCCGCGACGAAAGCGCCGCGCAGAAAGCCGCGAGGCTGGCGCGATCGGCCGGGGAGAGCGAACCGCTGCTCCCCGTCGTCATCGACCGGTTGCAGTTCAAGGAAGACGGCGTCGGCTATCTCGATCGCTCGCGACAACACTATTATGTGCAGGAAGGCCGCCTCGGCGAACCGAAACAGGCGACCTTCGGCGATTACGACGATTATGAGGGCGTGTGGTCGCCCGATGGATCGCGCATCGCCTTCACGTCGAACCGCACCAACGAGCCGGACGGCAACGTCAATACCGACATCTGGACCGCCGATATTGCGCGCGCCGGCAAGCCCTTCGCTCCGCGGCGCGTCACCGACAATCCGGGTACGGACGGGACGCCGATCTGGAGCCCGGACGGGCGCACGATCGGCTTCACGACGCAGCTTGATCCGAAGCTCTTCTGGTACGCGTCAGCGCATCTGGCCGTCGCGCCGGCCGAGGGCGGGCAGGCGCGCGTCCTCACAGGGTCGCTCGACCGGTTCTTTTACGCACCGCGGTTCTCACCCGACGGGCGCGAGATATTCGCGGCCTATGAGCATGACGGCGAGCAGCCGCTCGTCGCGATCAATGTCGAGACCGGCGCCAAGCGCGACGTGATCGCCGGCGAAATCGCGGTTTTCGGTTTCGACGTTCATTCCTCAGGGGTCGTGGCGGCGCAGATGGGAAGCGCCGACCTTCCCGACGAGATTTTTGTGTCCTCCGGCGCGGCGGCGCGCCGGCTGACGAAAACGAATGACGCGTCGCTGGCGGAGGTGACTTTTGCGAAGCCCTTCACGGCGAAGTTCAGCAGCAAGGACGGAACCGAGGTCGAGGCGTTTTTCTACCGGCCGACGACCGGCCGCACGACGAAAGCGCCGACGATCCTCAGGATCCATGGCGGACCGACTTCGCAATGGGATTTTTCATTCGACGTCTACGCGCAGCTTTACGCGGCGAACGGCTACGCCGTCGTCATGGTCAATCCGCGCGGTTCGACGGGGTACGGAACGGATTTCGCGGCGGCGATCTTCGCCGACTGGGGGAACAAGGATTTCGACGACGTGATGGCGGGCGTCGATCATGCGATCGCCATCGGTCTTGCGGACCCCAAACGCCTCGGCGTCGGCGGCTGGTCCTATGGCGGCATCCTGACGAATTACGTCATCACCAAAACGGACCGCTTTGACGCCGCCGTCACGGGCGCCTCCGGGTTCAACTATCTCGCCAATTACGGCCACGACATCTATCAGCGCGAATATGAGATCGAGCTTGGCCTGCCATGGGAGACCATCGAGGCGTGGAACCGCGTCGATACGTTCAAGGACGCAGCGAAAGTGACGACGCCGACCCTGCTCATCGGCGGCGCCGACGACTGGAACGTGCCGATCCTCAATTCGGAGCAGTTCTACCAGATCCTGAAACGCCGCGGCGTGCCGACCGGCCTCATCGTCTATCCCGGCGAAGACCACTCGATCGACCGTCCGAGTTTCTACAAGGACCGGTTCGAGCGGTATCTGGGATGGTATCGGGAGTGGGTGAAGTAGGGCGGGGTTCGCCCCGCCGGCGCAGGTGACCGGCGGGCTGAAGCCTGCCCTACAAAATCCCGAAAATCTTCTTCCGCGGCGGCGTCAGTTTCGGCGCGGCTTTCGGATTGGCGGCGGCCCATTTCACATAGTCGATGTCGCGCCGTTCGATGCGGGCTTCCGTCGCTTTGAGGCCCATCATCAGATCGCGCACGCCGTCCGGCGCGGCGTTCGCCGCCTCGATCGGATCGGGCGCGGCCGGGGCGTATCTGCGCCCTTCCGCTCTCGCCTTGCGTTCTTCGCGTTTCACCGCCCGCTGTTCGGCGGCCGTCAGGCGATGCTTCAGCGCCGCGAACGCCGCCTCGGCGGGCAGGATCGCTTCGGCGCCGAGACTTGCGCGTTCTTCCGCGCGCCAGTCGGCGCGGGAGGGAACGAGGATATTGTCGACGCCGCGGCCCGACAGGCGGCGCGTCGTCGACTTTTCAAAGCCTGACCAGATCTGTTTCAGCCGTTCGCTCATGGGCTTTCCTTACAATTCCGGCTTTTCGCGTTTCATTTCGAGGCCGCCGTTGCGCGTGATCACCGCGACGGCGATCGGCCCGCCGACCGTTTCGACCGAGTGCATCACCTTCTGCTGGAAGGAATTGAGCTTGATGAGCGAGGCGGCGGTTTCGCCGAGCTCGCGCTTCGGGAGCGATCCGATCGCGCGGTAAATCGGGCGCGTGTGCGCCGCGTACTGATAAGCGTCGATCGACTTGAAGAACTCCCTGAGCGCGTGACCCATGTTGTTTTCCGAATAGTCGCGGAAAAGCGCCTGGCGCTGCTGGTCGTTGAGCGGCGCGCGCGTGATGAGGTCGGAGACGAGGTTCATCGAGAGCTTCAACGTCTCGCCGTACATGAACATCCGGAGATACTGGTCCATGCCGGTGAGAAAGGTCCGGATCATGCGGTCTTGCGCGAAGGGCTGCACGACCGGCCCGCCGTCCGACGTCATGTCGGCGGCGCGGTCCTGCTTGCGCTTCAAGATGCCGAGAATGACGCTTGATGTCAGATAGGAGCGCATCGAGGGGAATTTCTCGCGCGCGCCGAAGCCCGAGAAGACGACGCCGGTGTAATGCTCGAAAAAAGCGTCGCGCGTCACCGCGAAAATGGCGATTTCCCTGAGGCGCTCGCGCGTCGCGTCGGAGACGGTCAAGGCGCCGTAATCGGAGCGAAGCGCGCCGATCAGGCTGTCGATGAGCTGCTCGACCTCGGCGCGGTAGCGGCGGCGCACCTGTTCGCCCATGCCGCCGGGGAAACAGGAAAGGTCGCTCCGCGGGGCGTCGTCCGGATAGCGCTGATAGTCGGCGTGCAGCTGGCCGACGACGAATTCGAAAACGGCGGAAAGGTGGTCCTTGACGCGCGCGCCGTTCGCCTCGGCGATCTTCCTGACCTGCGCGTCGAAATCCTCGGCGATCACCGTGTAGACGACGGCGACGTGCTTTAAAAACTCCGTGTCCTGATGATCCGCGGGGAAAAGGTCGGGGTTCCCCGAGATGAAATTCATGAAATCTTCGGCGTAGTCCTGCACCGTGTCGAGCGAGCGCCCGCGCGTCGCGTCGCGATAGAGGGAGATCACGGTCTCCCACGGCGTCGACATGATTTCGGCGTTGTTATAAATCATCACGCCGACGGGCTGCGCGTCGTTCAGCGGGAAGAGCTTGTCCACCGACTGATAGGTCTTGAGATATTGGTGGCCGGAGATCGTGACCGCGCTGTCCGCGGCCATCGCCACCGCCTGGCGGTTCATCAACACCACTTCGGAGGTCATTCCGCGCCCCTCGCCCTTAAAACCCCAACGGGCCAAACCCCAAGCCGGGCCCTCGAAAGGGGCGGCGCGCCCCTCCCGTTCCCGGAGGCCTTGGTAAATCGTATCGGCAAAAGCCCGGGTTGGGAACGGAGGCGGCGCCGGCCGACCGGCGCGGCCCCCGGTTGTCGCCCTTCCGCCACAGGCCCCGCCTGCGCGGCCGGGCCTTCTCCCGCCGCCGGCGCGCCTTTCCGCTTTCATTTGTGACCCAGTTAACCGGCGGGCCGCTGAGAGGCGCCCAATATGCAGGTGTCCGGCACGGCTAGCCGGATCTTGGGAGAGACTTCGAAAGGGATTGGGGAGAGCCCGCTATGGCCGCCTTCGGACCTGCAGGGATTGTGATTTTCGCCTTTATCGGCTC
>CAZNXR010000232.1:0-4434 GCA_964576815.1 uncultured Caulobacterales bacterium
GCGGCGATCATCGCGACATCGAGGCTCGCCGGCGCACGGTCGCCGAGAAGGTCGAGCGAGCGCTGTTCGATGACCGCTTCAAGGCGCGCCATGAAGTCTTCCTTTTCAAGCCCGGGCGGAATGGGATCGAGGAATTCGATCACCGCCTCGCCAGGCGTCAGACGCCATGATTGCTGAGGCCAGTAAAGACCGAGATTGGTGGCGACCGGGACGGCCGGGCAGCCATAGGCGGCGTACATGTGATAGACGCCGCGGCGATAGCGATAGCGCTCGCCGACCGGGGCGAGATGGCCTTCGGGATAGATGAGGATGCGCCGGTTCTCGCTTTGCGCCTTCTTCAGCTCTACGTCGACAAGCCGCGCGCGGGCGTAGGCGCCGCCGCAATTGTCGACGACGATCGCGCCCATTTTCCTGAGTATGCCGCCAAGCAGCGGAAATTTCTCGAGATGATCGCCAGTGACGAAAGCGAGATCGGGAAGCGCCGACATCATCGCAAAACCGTCGCCCCAGCTTTGATGCTTGGCGGCGATGATGCAGGGCCCCGCGGGCAGGCGCTCGCGCCCGCGCACGGCGATCTTCACCCCGGCGATCGTCCGCATCCAGAACGTCATCGTCTGCGTGTAAAGGCGGATCCACGCGACCGTCGGCTTGCGGCTCGGGACGAGCAGCAAAGGAATCGACGTCAGCGCGAAAAAGACCGAGGTCGCCCAATAGGCCGCCTGGAAGAGAATGCTGCGCATACGGATCAGCTAAGCCCCCGCCCGCTTCAGGATTGAGCGCCGAGCGCAGCGAGCGCGCCGGCGGCGATATCGTCGCAATAGTTCGATAGCGGACCCTTAAGGCGTCCGTAGCTGATCTGCAGCGCGCTCTGCAAAACGACGCCGAGCGCCATGCCGGCCGCGAGCGCTGGATCGCGGCGGGGAATTTCGCGCCGCTTCATCGCCGCGGCGACGAGGTCCTCGACGGCGGAAACCGGGTTATCGACGCCTTCCGGGGTCGGCAGGAAGCGGTGGGTGTAGAGAAGGTGGAAGCGGAACAGCGGAAAATCGGCGTCAGCGGTCGCGCAATAGGCGTCGACGACGGCGCGCGTCTGCTCGGCGAGACTCATTTTTCGGGCTGCGGCCTCCCGCACCAGCCCCGCCAGCCGGGTGTGGATTTCGAGAAAGATCTGCGAGGCGAGCTCGTCCTTGCTGTCGAAATGGCGGTAGATGGCGCCTTCGGAAACGCCGGCCGCCGCCGCGATATCGCGGGTTGTCGCCGCATCGACCCCGCGCGCGACGAACAGGTCTAGCGCGGCCCGTTCGATCCGCGCCCGCGTCGAGCGGGCGCCGGGCGTGACCCCCCTTGGAGGCTCCGGAGCGGCGATCTGGGCGCTGTTCGGCATCGGACGGACGGCCTTTCGTGTGTGAGCGTTCACTTACGTAGGCTGCCGACGCGCCTGCGTCAAGGGGTATCGGAAGATTGCCGGCCGACAGTGCTTGAACCTCGCTTCGCCGCGCCAAAATAAGGGGGGGGCCAACGCAAGGGAGAACCCAGCGATGTCCATCAAGCGCATCATTGTCCCGGTTGAAACGGCGGATGCCGGCGCTGCGGCGTTGAAGGCCGCCATTGCAATCGCAAGCGAGCTCAAGTCGAGAGTTGACGCGCTGCACATCCGCGAAAGACTGCAAATCCCGCCGAGCGAACATTACCCGCTCGGCGCGGTCGTTTCGGAGGACTATCTCAATGCGCTGGAGCAGGCTGGAACCGAGCGCGCGGCGCGACTGAAACAGATATTCGACGAGACGGCGCGCGCGTTCCCGGCCGCGCGCTGGGTCGAACGTGCGGGCGCAACGCCGTTCGATATCGGCGCAGCGGCGCGCGTCGCCGATCTCGTCGTCTTCAGCAAGACCGGCGAAGCGTCGAAATTCCGCGAAACGTCCAATCTGGAAGAAGTGATGTTCCAGGCCGGACGCCCGGTTCTGATCACGCCGCCCGCCGCGCCGGCGTCGTTTCCGCGGCGCATTCTCTTCGCCTGGAACGGCTCGCGCGAGGCGGCGCGCGCGATGGCGGCGGGAACGCCGTTCTTCGCCCGCGCGGAAGCGGTCGCGGTGGTCAGCTTCGGAAAGCTGGGCACCGGTATCGCCGCCGCCGAAGATGCCGCCGAAACGCTGCAATTGCACGGCGCCAAGACCGAAGTGATCGCGCGTGACAGGGAAGACCGTGACGCCGACAGCTTTCTCGAACTTGCGCGGGAATGGCGCGCCGATCTCTGCGTCATGGGCGCCTATTCGCACGCGCGCTGGCGCCAGGTGATCCTCGGCGGCTTCACGCGCGGCATGCTCGCGCAATCGGAACTGCCGGTGCTGCTGGCGCATTGACGGCAGGCGAACTGGGCCCCGCCGCGTGTTAACCATAAATATTTACCCTGATTATTCGCTTGACTTTTATCTTGCTCGGTCATAGGGAGTAAGCATCGCGCCGGGGAACGCTTCCCCGGCGCGTTTTGCGTTTTGCTCCGCTGAAGAGCGGCGGCTTTGACAAGTCCGGTTTGTCGCGCGGTTCGACCAAGGTTGGCCGCGCGATGCGAAGGAACCACCCGCCGATCTTGTGATCGCGCGGTCAGAGAGACGGCGCGATCCCGCAAAATTACGTATTTTCATCCAGCCAAAATACGTAGTTTCGGGCTGGAGGCCGCAGAAAGGCTCAGACGTTCAGAGAGGAGCCGAACCCAAAAGGCGCCGATTTCAGGCGCCGCAGGGCGCGGTGCGCGGCTTGATCCGGGGGGCGTGCAGAACCCCCATCCCCGCTCATTCCCGCGCAAGCGGGAATCCAGAGTCATAGGGTGCAGCCCTTTGGGGTCGTGGATTCCCGCTTTCGCGGGAATGAGCGGTCAAAGGGCCGGCGCGATCCCGCAAAAATACGTATTTTCATCCAGCCAAAATACGTAGTTTCGGGCTGGAGGCCGCGGAAAGGCTCAGACGTTCAGCGAGGAGACAGACCCAAAAGGCGCCAATTTCGACTCTTGCGCCGACGCCGCCGCTGTTGGAAGGGAAGGCCCGCCAAGAGGCTCCTCGCCCCATGCCGCCTGCCTTCGAAATCGCCGTCCGGGTCTATTACGAGGACACGGATTTTTCGGGCGTCGTCTACCACGCCCGCCATCTCCAGTTCTTCGAGCGCGGGCGGACGGAAGCGCTCCGCGCCTCCGGCGTGTCGCACACCGATCTCCTGGCGCGCGCCGAGCCGCTCGCCTTCGCCGTCCGGCGGATGACCATCGAATGGCGCGCTCCGGCGCGGATCGACGATCTCCTGACCGTCTTCACCCGCTTCGGCGAGGTCCGGGGCGCGAGGATGATGATGACGCAAGAGATCGCGCGCGAAGGGATGGTAATCGCAACCGCCGATGTCGAGGCCGCCTGCATGAACCTCGACGGTCGCCCCCGCCGGTTGCCGCCTGAAATCCTTGAAAGGTTCGGCGCACCTTGATCGGCGCCGAAACGGCAGGGGATCGGCGGCCCCGCCCCGGACTTAGCGGCGGGCTTGGCGGCGGGCTTTGCGGCGGGCTTTGCGGCTCTGGCGGAAGCCGCTAAGGGATGGTCAAAATAAAGCAGCGGCCAGGCGGAAGTCCGGATAATCCGGTCCCCGTCATCGGAACGCCGCAAACTTGCCGCAAGAGTCCGGTCCAAGGCCCGGCCTCTTCCCGGGGGTCCAGCAGTCAGTTCAACGGTCAGGGATTAGAGCATCGATGGAAACGGAAGTCGCGGTCGCGGCCAGCCAGTCGCTCGGGGGCGAGTTCAGCCTCCTCAGCCTCTTCTTGAGCGCCGGCCTTGTGGTGAAGATCGTGATGGCGATCCTCGTCATCGCCTCTGTCTGGTCCTGGGCGGTCATCATCGACAAGTCGCTCCTGTTCGGGAAGCTGAAGACGAAGTCGGCGAAGTTCGAGGATGCGTTCTGGTCTGGCCGCCCGCTCGATGAGCTGCACCGCAAGCTCGGCGACAAGGGCGATCATCCGATGGCGCGCGTTTTCACCGCCGGGATGACGGAGTGGGCGCGGGCCAAAGACATCGGCCGCGCCGACGGCCTCGTCGCCGGCGCCCGCGACCGCATTGAAAAAGTGATGAACGTCGTCGTCGCGCGCGAGCTTGAAACCGCGGAGCGCAATCTCGGCGTCCTCGCGACGATCGGCTCGGCGGCGCCCTTCGTCGGCCTTCTCGGCACGGTGTGGGGCATCATGACGGCGTTCCAGGCGATCGCCGCCACGAGGGACACGAACCTCGCCGTCGTCGCGCCCGGCATCGCCGAAGCGCTGTTTGCAACCGCGCTCGGTCTTCTCGCCGCGATCCCGGCGGTCGTCGGCTATAACCGCTACTCCGCCGCGCTCAACTCCTACGCCGTGCGCCTGCAGGGCTTTGCGGATGAATTTTCCGCGATCTTGTCGCGTCAGCTCGACGAAAG
>CAZNXR010000233.1:0-3875 GCA_964576815.1 uncultured Caulobacterales bacterium
GAAGAGCGCGAGCGCATGGATTTTGACGTGGTGATCGTCGGAGCGGGGCCCGCCGGGCTCTCGGCCGCGATCCGCCTGAAGCAGCGCGCCGCGGAAAAAGGGTCGGACCTCAATGTCGTGGTCGTCGAAAAGGGCTCGGAAGTCGGCGCCCATATCCTCTCCGGCGCGGTGCTCGACCCCTCCGGCCTCGATGCGCTCCTCCCCGACTGGAAGGAGAGGGGCGCGCCCGTCACGGTCGAGGTCGTCTCGGAGAGCTTCAAGCTGTTCGGACCGTCCGGTTCGCTGCCGCTTCCGGTTTTCGCCATGCCGCCGATGGTCAAGAACCATGGCAATTACATCGTTTCGATGGGGAATGTCTGCCGCTGGCTCGCCGGACAAGCCGAGGCGCTCGGCATCGAGATCTATCCCGGCATGGCGGCGTCAAAGCCGCTCTGGCGCGCGGACGGGTCGTTGCGCGGCGTCGTCGTCGGCGAGGTCGGGATCGGCAGGGACGGGGAAAAAACGGACCAGCACCAGCCGGGCATGGAGCTGTGCGGCAAATATGTCCTCATCGCCGAGGGCGCGCGCGGTTCGCTCTCGAAGCTGCTGGTCGAGCGCTTCGGCCTCGACCAGAATTCGGAGCCGCAAAAATACGGGATCGGCCTGAAGGAACTGTGGGAGATCAAGCCCGAAAAGGCGCGGCCCGGCCACGTCCAGCACACCTTCGGATGGCCGCTCGACAACGAGACCGGCGGCGGATCGTTCCTCTATCACTATGACGACAACACCATCGCGCTCGGCTTCGTCGTCCACCTCAATTACAAGAACCCGCACATCTATCCGTATGCGGAGTTCCAGAAACTCAAGACCCATCCGGAGATCGCGAGCCTTCTTGAAGGCGGCAAGCGCATCGCCTACGGCGCCCGCGCGATCACCGAGGGCGGCTATCAGTCCGTGCCCAAGCTCGTCTTTCCGGGAGGGGCGCTGATCGGCTGCGCGGCGGGCTTCGTCAACGTGCCGCGCATCAAGGGCAATCACAACGCCATGCTGACCGGTATGATGGCGGCGGACGCCGCCTTCGACGCGATCGCGGGCGGACGCGAGGGCGACGAGCTTGCAGCCTATGCGGCGAGCTATGACGCCTCGCCGGTGAAGCGCGAACTGAAAAAGGCCCGCAACGCCAAACCGCTGTGGTCGAAATTCGGAACCCTCGTCGGCGGCATCGCGCTTTCCGGGCTCGACCTCTGGACGAACACGATCGCGCCCGGGTTCTCGGTATTCGGCACGCTGAAGCACGGCAAGACAGACGCCGGCGCGACGGGCGAGGCCGCAAGCTTCAAGGCGCCCGACTATCCGCGCGCCGACGGGGTCCTCACCTTCGACCGGCTGACCAACCTCTCTTTCTCGGGCGTCAATCATGAGGAGAATCAGCCGCCCCATCTCGTGCTGAAAGACCCCTCGGTTCCGATAAGGGTCAATCTTCCCCGTTACGCCGAACCCGCGCAGCGCTATTGTCCGGCGGGCGTATACGAGGTGCTGACGGCGGACGGCGGCGCGCCGCGATTCCAGATCAACGCGCAGAACTGCGTTCATTGCAAAACCTGCGACATCAAGGACCCGTCGCAGAATATCGACTGGACGACGCCCGAAGGCGGCGGCGGCCCCAACTATCCGAACATGTGACGGTGCGAACGCCAGGAGCGGTTGAGTTGAAAGAGATCATATTGGTTTGCGCCGGGGTGCTGGCGCTTGCGGCCTGCGCGACGGCGGGCCCCGCGCCGGCGAGCGGCGCCGGCGAGTATCTTTCGGGCCGGGTCGCGGCGGGCGTCAACGATATCGGCGCGGCGGCGGACAAATTCGCCAACGCCGTCACGGCCAATCCCGATGACGTCGATGCGCTCCGCAAGGCTTTTCTTTACGGCCTTGCAAGCGGACGCATCGAGCGCACGCTCCCTTTCGCCGAGCGACTCGCCGCGACCGACAAAAACGACGGCATGGCGCGCATCACGCTGGCGGCCGCGCATATGAAGCGCGGCGAACTCGCGGCGGCCAAAGTGCTGCTCGCGGGCGACTTCAGCGAATCCTTTTCGGAGTCGATCGCGTTTCTCGCGGGCGCCTGGATCGCGGCCGAAGAAGGGGGGCCGCAAAAGGGCCTTGAGGCGCTCGCCGCCGCGCCCGACGACATCTTCAAAGGGTTCAATCCCGGCGTCGCCGCGATCCTCGCCGAACAGACCGGCGACGTCGATGCGGCGCGCGCCGCCCATCAGCTGTCGGTCGGATCGTTCGCCGGGCCGTCGGGGCGCGAGGCCTACGGCGCGTTTCTCGAACGCACCGGCGACGGGGCTGCGGCGCGCAGTTTCTACGAACTCCTCGAACGCGATCGCGGCGCGGCGCGCCGCACGGCGCGCGCCGGCCTCCAGCGCCTTGACCGCGGGTCGCCGAGCAAAGCCTATGCCGCGGTTTCAGCGGCGCAGGGAACGGCGATCGCGTTCTACAATTTTTCCGGCAATACGCTTGAACAATCGGCGGGCGAGCGCGCCCGCGCAGCGGAAGCGGGTTTCAGGGTCGGCGATCCGCAATTCACCCTGCCGCTCGTCCTCGCCCAGCTTGCGATCTATCTCGACCCTGACTTCGCGCCGGCGCGACAGCTCGCGGCCTCTATTCTCAATGTCTATGCGAATTATGAAGCGGCGCGCGACATCGTCAGCCGAATTCCGCCGTCATCGCCCTATTACGAACAGGCCCAGATCGAAATCGCCGCAAGCCTCGCCGCCGAGGAACGGGTCAGCGACGCGATCATGCTGGTGCGCAAAGCCGCGCGCGCCGACCGCTCGTCGGAGGAAATGCGCCTCACGCTCGCCGGGCTCTACGCCGGCGAGGGCCGCCACGCCGAAGCGGTCGCAGCGGCGAGCGAGGCGATCGATCTCCTGAAGCCCGAGCCGCCGGAAGACGCCTGGCGTTTCTTTATCGCGCGCGCGGCCTCGCTGATCGAAATGAAGCGCTGGCCGGACGCCGAAGCGGATTTGAAGCGCGCCGTCGATATTGCGCCGGAGGAACCGACGACGCTCAACTATCTCGGCTACAGCTGGGCCGAGCGCGGCGAGAATCTCGACGAGGCGTTCACGCTGATCGAAAAGGCGGTGGCGCTCGCGCCGAATTCCGGCGCGATCATCGACAGCCTCGGCTGGGCGCATTACCAGCTCGGCCGCTATGACGAGGCGCTGCCGCATCTTGAGAAGGCCGCCGCGCTCGAGCCCGCCGATCCGACGATCACGGATCATCTCGGCGACGCCTATGCGCGCCTCGGCCGCACGGTGGAGGCGGAGTTCCAGTGGCGGCGCGCGCTTGAACTGGGGCCCAATGACGCCGTGCGCGCGGCGATCGAGAAAAAGCTCCGCGAGGGACTGCCGCCGACGCTCCCGACCGCCCCGACGTCCGCGTCGAAAGCGCCAGCCTGATTGCATCCATGATCGCCGCGATCGCGCCCGCCAAGATCAATCTCTACCTCCATGTGGGGCCCGTGCGGCGCGATCGGCTGCATGCGCTCAGAAGTCTTTTTCTGTTCGCCGACGCCGGCGACGTCATCAGCGTCGAGCCGGCCGGCGATTTGACGCTCGCCGTCTCCGGCCCCTTTTCGGCGCCCCTGTTGAAGGAACCCGCAGAGCGCAATCTCGTCATGCGCGCCGCGCGCCTCCTTCAGAAGGAGACGGGCGCCGGCGCCGGCGCGCGGATCACGCTCGACAAGCGCCTCCCCATCGCGTCGGGCGTCGGCGGCGGCTCGGCGGATGCGGCGGCGACGCTCCGTGCCCTGATGAAACTTTGGGGGCTCGACGTTCCCGCGCCGCGCCTCGCCGCGCTCGCCTTCGCGCTCGGCGCGGACGTGCCCGCCTGCCTGT
>CAZNXR010000233.1:3885-4433 GCA_964576815.1 uncultured Caulobacterales bacterium
GGGGGCGGGCGAGCGTCTTCGGCGCGCGCCGCCGCTGCCGCCGCTGTCCGTCTGCCTTGTAAACCCGCGCGTCGCGATGCCGACGGGGCCGGTCTTTCGCGCCTTCGACGCGGCGAACCCGGCGCCTGCCGATCCTGAGGACCCGGATTTTTCCGCCGCGCGCGGAATTGACGGCGTCGCCGCGCTCATCGACGCGTCGCGCAACGATCTCCAGCCCTTCGCCGTCGCGCGCGCGCCGGTCATCGCGCGCGTAATCGCGCGGCTGTCGGCGCAGCCGGGCGCGTTGCCGGCGCGCATGTCGGGAAGCGGCGCGACGGTCTTTGCGCTTTTCAGCGCGCGCAGCGCCGCCGCGCGCGCCGCCGCGTCGATGCGCGCGCAAGGCTGGTGGGCGCTCGATGCGCGGATTCATGGGGCGCAATCATGATGGGCGCATTTCTTCTCGGGCTCGCCGCGCTCGCCGCCACGTCGCTTTCCTTTCTTGCGGCGCGTTTTCTTGCGCGCCAGGGCTGGCTCGCCGACAGGCCGGTCGCGCGCTCGAGTCACAAGGC
>CAZNXR010000234.1:0-2902 GCA_964576815.1 uncultured Caulobacterales bacterium
AAACCTGCGCCGCGCCTTCTTCGGCGAGCGCGGTCATGGCGCGCTTCATCTGTTTTGACTTCATCGGATCGTCGAGACGTACGCGGCGAATGATCTCCGGCGCAAAGTCCGGAAGGCCGGTGAATTTGATCCCGTCGCGCTCCGACAGCGTGTCGCCGACGCCAAGCGCGCCGTGGTTTGGAATGCCGACAATGTCCCCGGCCACGGCCTCTTCCGCGAGGTTGCGTTCCTGCGCGAGAAAGAAAATCGGGCTGTTGACGGCGAGCAGTTTGTCCGTGCGCGACACCTTCAGCTTCATGCCGCGCCGGAACTCTCCTGAACAGAGGCGTACGAAAGCGATGCGGTCACGATGGTTCGGGTCCATGTTCGCCTGAACCTTAAAGACGAAGCCGGCGACGTCTTGCGCGTCCGGCTCGACCGTCGCCTCGCCCGCCTTCTGCGCGCGCGGGGGCGGCGCAAACCTTGCGATGTCGCGGAGGAGTTCGGCGACGGAAAATTCCTTCAGCGCGCTGCCGAAATAGATCGGCGTCAGCGCGCCGTACCGATAGCTCTCAAGGTCGAAGGGACCATAGCCTTCGCGCGCGAGCGCCATCGCCTCGCGCGTTTCATCGGCGATGTCGCCAGCGAGCGCGTCGAATTGCGGATCGTCGGGTCCGCCAAGGTCGATCGCCCGTTCGAACTTGCCGCCGGCGCCTTCAACGAGAAAGCGGTTCTCCGCCATGTCGTAGCAGCCCATGAAGCGGCCGCCGGTCCCGACCGGGAACACGCGCGGGGAAACGTCGAGGGCCAGTTGATCGGCTATCTCGTCGATGAGGTCGAACGGGTCGCGGCCTTCGCGATCGACCTTGTTGACGAAGGTCATGATCGGAATGTCGCGCAGGCGGCAAACTTCAAAGAGCTTACGCGTCTGACTCTCGATGCCCTTCGCGGCGTCGATCACCATGACTGCGCTGTCGACGGCGGTGAGCGTCCGGTACGTGTCCTCGGAGAAGTCCTCGTGGCCGGGCGTGTCGAGAAGATTGAAGACGCAGCCCGCATGTTCGAACGTCATCGCCGATGTCGTGACCGAAATCCCGCGCTTCTGCTCGATCGCCAGCCAGTCCGAGCGCGCCCGGCGGCGATCGCCGCGCGCCTTCACCTCGCCCGCAAGCCGGATCGCGCCGCTGAACAGGAGGAGCTTCTCCGTCAGCGTCGTCTTACCGGCGTCAGGGTGCGAGATGATCGCGAAGGTGCGGCGGTTGAGATAAGTCGAGGTCATATCGGGAGAGCGCGGACTGAGGCCGCGCTCTCTCGCGGGTTTGTCCGCCAGCGTCAAGCAAAGCGGGCGAGCGACAGGAATTTGAAGTGCTGCGGCGTCTCGCCGTCAAGCGCCATGGCGGCGAGCGCCTCGCCCAGAACGGGCGAGAACTTGAAGCCATGGCCCGATAGCCCGGCGGCGAAAACGACGCGGTCGGAGAGGGGGTGGCGGTCGATCAGGAAATGATGATCGGCGGACACCTCATAGAGGCATCGCTGGAACTTGCCCGGCCGGCCTGCCAGCGCGGGAATGCGCGCGCTCAAGAAAGCGTCGATCGCGTCGCTTTCGCCAGGCTCAGCCTCGTCGCCCCGGTCCTCGGCCCGCGTTATCGCCGCCCCGCCTGAATGTTCGGCGACCTTGACGCCGTCGCCGTCGATCGCCGGGAAGCCGTAGAAAAACCGCCCGTCTTCTTCTTCGACGGCGAAACACGAAAACTGGCCGAGCCCAAAACCATCCGTCTGCGGACGGCGCCAGAAGAGCGTGCGCGGCCAGGGCTTCACGTCCGCCGCCGGCAGGTTGAGAAGGCTGTTGGCCCAGGCGCCCGCCGCTATGACCGCATAGTCGAACGTCTCAGAACCCGCCTGCGTCTCGACGACGACGCCGTCGCCAACAGAGGTCCATCCCGTCACCGGCGTGGCAGGGCGCAGGCTCGCACCCGCCGCCTTCGCAATGCGAATCTGGTGCTGGACCGTTTTGCCGGCCATGACGAAGCCTGCTTCGCGTTCGAAATAGGCGATGAAGTGAGAGGGCAGCTTCAGCTGGGGATGGTCGCGCGCGATCTCGGAGGCGTCGAGCAGGGGCACGGGCAGGGCGTGATCGGCGACAGCCTTGCCGAGGCCTTGCATGAACCCGCCTGACGGCGATCCGGCTTGCAGCACCCCGGTCTCGAAGAACAGTTTCTCGCCTGCGTCCTTCTCCAGGGACTTCCACAACGCGTAAGCGCGCTGAAGGATCGGCACGTAATCGGGGTGTTCGAAATAAGCGATCCGGAAAAGCCTCGTCGCGCCGTGCGACGACCCACGGTCGTGACCGTAGGCGAACTGGTCGAAAAGCGTAACGCGCCCGCCGCGTCGGGCGAGGTGCATCGCCGCGGCTGACCCCGCCATGCCCGCGCCGATGACGGCGACCGAGGGACCGGCGGCTGGCTTCGAAGCGGATTTCACGGCGGGCCTCTCACAGGCGGCTAGCGCGGCGGCCGCTGCCGCCGCTGCAAGGACAGTCCGGCGATCGGGCGTCGGATTTTCCGTCATGTCAGGACCCCTCGGCGCTGCGACTTCATCCCACAATACGGCCTTATCGGCTATTGAAGAAGGTTTCTTGCGGCTTCGAGCCTTGACCGCAGGCCATCATGACCCAAATGCCGTCGCGGGATCGCCCTTTGGTCGGGGTCGCGGGCCCTCGATCGCTGACAGGGCGTTAACGCCGGCGGGCAAGCGCCTCTTGATCCGCCGCCGTGAGGTTTGTCGTAACCATATCGGGTGAATGTGATCTCATGGCCTCGGGCGCAACAGAGCAATTCAGGGTCTCAGCGATTTTCGCGATCCTATTTCGGCTTCTCGGGCCGGAACGGGACTTCTACATCCTGGCGATTCTTTACGGCGTCGG
>CAZNXR010000234.1:3002-4419 GCA_964576815.1 uncultured Caulobacterales bacterium
ATTTTCGGCCGGCGCTTTTATGCGCGCATGGTCGCGGAAATCGCGCTCCGTGCGATCTACGCGCGCAACCCCTTCTTCGTCGATGAGGGGAGGGGGCCGCTCTTCAACCGGTACTTCGACATAGTCATTGTACAGAAAATGGTGCCGTCCTTGCTCGTCGGCGGCTTCACGCTAGTGTTGCAGGCAGGCGTCGGATTTATCCTCGTTTCCTTTTATCACCCCCTCTTTCTCGCTTTCAACGCGGTGCTCGTCGCGCTTATCTGGGCCGTATGGCTGTTCTGGGGCAAGAGCGCGATCGCGAGCGCTATAGAGCTTTCGCACCAGAAGCACTTGACGGCGGCATGGCTGGAGAACCTCGCGGCCTCTAACGGCTTCTTCAAGTCGGAGCGCCACATCGAGTACGCGCTTGAACGTACGAATGAGGAAACGCGCGCATACATTGACGAACACCGGCGCCATTTCCGCAATTACTTCGCGCAGACGATTTGCTTCTTCGTCATTTACGCCGGAGCGAGCGCAGTGCTGCTCGGCCTCGGCGGCTGGCTGGTTATTCAAGGGCAGTTATCGCTAGGCCAACTCGTCGCGGCCGAACTTGTGCTGTCCGCGGTCTTCTACGGAATTTCGCAACTCGGCCCCTATATGGCGTCGTTCTACGACCTCTGCGGCGCGCTTGAAGAGCTCTCGCGTTTTTTTGAAGTCGAACTCGAGGCGCCTGCCGAGAAGAGCGCCTTCGTCTGTCCCGATGCGTCGCTTGAGTTTCGCGAAGTGAAGGGCGAAGCGCGCGGCGTTCCGGTCACGCTCAATTTCCGCATCCCCAGCGGCTCGACAGTGATGGCCGCCACCTCATCGCACGGCCTGCAGCGACTTGTAACAACCCTGCTGAAGCGCCAGGAGGATCCGGCCAGCGGAATGATCACCGTCGGCGGGTCCGACATCGTCGAGGCCGAGCCTCACGCCCTTCATCAGCAGATCGTTCTTCTCGACCGCCCGACCGTCATCGCCATGACGATCCGGGAGTTCCTCCAGCTCGCGGGCGACCAAGTCACATCAGCGCAGGTTCTCGAAGCGGTGCGGATCGTCGGGCTCGACACCGTCGTCTCGCGATTTGAGAAGGGGCTCAATACGCCGATCAACCTGACCGGCTGGCCGCTATCGATCACCGAGACGATGCTCCTGAAACTCGCCGCCGCGATTCTCGCCGAGCCGCGCGTGCTTATCCTGAACCAACTTTACGACCTGGTGCCGGAAGACACCATGGTTCGCGTTCTCAATCACCTGAAGACCGACAGGTCGAACACGGTCATCTATTTCACGCGCCGCCAGCGCGACATCGGCTGCGACACCTTCATCTATCTCGATCACCATCGCCAGCACGTCTTTGGTTCGTTCGAGACCTTCAACGCCGTCGTTTACGAGC
>CAZNXR010000235.1:0-4363 GCA_964576815.1 uncultured Caulobacterales bacterium
GATTTCTGGGCGGAGTGGTGCGGCCCCTGCAAGCAGATCGGCCCGGCGCTCGAGGAATTGTCAGCGGAGTTCGCGGGCCAGCTGACGATCGCCAAAGTCAACATCGACGACAATCCGGAAACGCCCGGACGTCTCGGCGTGCGCGGCATTCCGACCCTGATGATCTTCAAGGGCGGCAAGCTGACGGCGACCAAGGTCGGCGCGGCGCCGAAGTCGGCGCTGTCGGCGTGGATCCGCAGCGAGATCGGCGCTCCGGTCAAGAACGCCTAATCATTATCGCGCAGCACTTCGCCGGCGAGATAGAGCGAGCCGCAGATGAGTACGCGCGCGGGGCCCCCGCCGCTTGCGAGAGTCGCAGCCTCATGCAGCGATCTACAAGGATAGGCGGGAATTCCCGCGCGTTCGGCGGCGGCGGCGACGGCGTCCGGCGACCTTGCGCCCGTGTGGTCCGCCTGCACCGCGAAGACTGTCGAAGCGAGGCCCGAAAAGGCCGCGAAGAACCCGTCCGCGTCCTTGTTTTCCTGCATGCCGGCGATGAGGATGAGCGGGCGGGAGCTGCGTTCTTCGAAATCGGCGAAAGCGTTTGCGAGCGCGCGCGCGGCGTGCGGATTATGGCCGCCGTCGAGCCATAATTCCGACCGGAGCCCAAGCGCATCGACGAGCGGACCGGACTTCAGCCGCTGCATGCGCGCCGGCCAGCGCGCCGATTGAAGCCCGGCGGAAATCGTTTCATCCGCAAGCTGAAGTCCGCCGGCGCGGATCGCGGCGACGGCGAGCGCTGCGTTCATGAACTGATGCGCGCCGGCAAGGCGCGGCGCGGCAAGATCGGACAGCCCCTCGTCGTCCTGGTAGATGAGCCGCCCGTTTTCGACCCAGGCGTTCCACGCCGACCCGAACGCGAAAAGCGGGGCGCCCTTTCCTTCAGCAAGACGCTCGAACACCGCCATCGCCTCCGGCGTCTGCGTCCCGACGACCGCCGGCGCGCCCTTGCGAAAGATGCCGGCCTTTTCGGCGGCGATTTCTGCGAGCGTGTCGCCGAGAAAATTCTGATGGTCGAGCGCAATCGGAGTGACGACTGCGGCGAGCGGATTTTCAATCACGTTCGTCGCGTCGAGACGCCCGCCGAGGCCGACTTCGAGAACGAGATAATCCGCCGGCGTTTCAGCGAAAGCGAGGAAAGCGGCGCAAGTGATCGTTTCGAACAATGTCAGATCGTCGGCGCCCGCCGCAGCATCGACCCGGTCGATCGCGTCGATAAAGGCGTGATCGCCGATTTCGTTTCCTGCAAGGACGACGCGCTCCCGGTAGTTGACGAGGTGCGGCGAGGTGAAGACGTGTACGGACGCGCCGGAGGCTTCGAGAACGGCGCGCAGATAGGCGCAAGTCGATCCCTTTCCGTTCGTCCCGGCGACATGAAAAACCGGCGGCAGGCGCCGGTGCTGATAGCCAAGCCGATCGAGCGTCCGGTGAACGCGCGCAAGACCTAGATCGATCAGCGCCGGACGGCGGACCGCGACTTTCTCAAGCGCCGCAGCAACGGGGTCCAAGCAGCGCCGCTTTCTATTCCGCCGCGCGCGCGGCCGGATCCGCCGCAGCAGCGCGATCTTCCGTTTTCGTCAGCACTCGGATCAAACGCGAAATCGTAGACTTCAGCCCCGCGCGCGGACAGACGAGATCGACCATGCCTTTTTCCTCGAGGAATTCCGCGCGCTGGAAGCCTTCGGGCAGTTTCTCGCGGATCGTCTGTTCGATGACGCGCGGGCCGGCGAACCCGATCAGCGCGCCGGGTTCTGCGATGTGGACGTCGCCGAGCATTGCAAAGGACGCCGTGACGCCGCCCGTCGTCGGGTGCGTCAACACGACGATGTAGGGGAGCGCGGCCTCGCGCATCATCTGCACCGCGATCGTCGTGCGCGGCATCTGCATCAGCGAGAGAATGCCTTCCTGCATGCGCGCGCCGCCCGATGCGGTGAACGCGATGAGGGGCGCCCGGGCGCCGACCGCCGTTTCCGCCGCGCGGATCATCGTCTCGCCGAGCGCCATGCCCATCGAGCCGCCCATGAAGTCGAATTCCTGCACGGCGGCGACGCTCGTCACGCCGTCGATCGCGCCGATCGCGGCGCGCATCGCATCGGGCCGGCCGGTCTTACGCCGGTATTCCTTGAGGCGGTCGGCGTATTTTTTCTCGTCTCGAAACCCCAGCGGGTCTTCGATCGGCGGCGGCACGTCGATGTCGCGGAAGACGCCGCCGTCGAAGAGGGCTTTCAGCCGCGCCTCCGCCGGCTGGCGGTGGTGATGGCCGCAATGCGAACAGACATTGAGGGCCTTTTCGAGATCCTGCCCGAACAGCATCTGCCCGCAGCCGGGGCACTTGACCCACAGGGAATCCGAAGCGTCGTCAGGCCGGCGGAACATCGCCTTGATGCCCGGCGGGGTCAGATTCGAGAGCCAACTCATCTTGGGATCTCCCTTGCCGGGCCTTCGCCTCTGGCGCCCCGGACCGCCCCCGACAAGTCCTTCGCAAGAGCGAGGACCCCATCGACCGCACTATCGGCCCCGCCGTCCATCGGCTCAACCCCGCGCACCGGCAAATTCGCCGCGAGCCGCTCGACCAGCGCCGAACCGACCACAACGAGATCGGCGAGGCGCGCGGTCGCAGCCGCGTCTGCAGTCGTCCTGATGCCGAAACCGACGGCCACCGGCAATGCAGACGCCGCCTTAAGACGCGACACCGCCAGATCGACGGCGGCCCGCGCACCGGTTTTGGCGCCCGTAATCCCGGCGACCGACACATAATAAATAAATCCTGACGCGTTCTTCAGGACGGCGGGCAGGCGCGCATCGTCGGTCGTCGGCGTCGCCAGCCGGATGAAGTCGATACCGGCGCTGCGCGCCGGCAGGCACAGATCGGCGTCCTCCTCGGGCGGCAGATCAACCACGATGAGGCCATCGACGCCGGCCGCCTTCGCGTCCTTCAGGAATCGATCGACGCCGTAGGCATAGACGGGATTGAAATAGCCCATCAGCACGATGGGCGTCTGGTCGTCTCCCTCCCGGAACGACCGAACGAGGGCGAGCGTTTTGGCCAGTGACTGCCCGGCGTCGAGGGCGCGCAGGCCCGCCGCCTGAATGGCCGGGCCGTCGGCCATCGGATCGGTGAAGGCGACGCCGAGCTCGATCAGGTCGGCGCCGGCCCCGGGCAGCGCCTTCAAAAGCCTGAGGCACGCCCCGTAATCGGGGTCCCCGCCCATGATGAAGGGTGCAAAGCCTGCCCGCCCCTCGCGGGCGAGCTTCTCGAACAGGCGGGCGATGCGGGACAAGGAGCCTCGTCAGGTGAGAGGCCTTACCTACATCGCCCGTCCTGCGATTCAAGGCTTACCCACGCACATAGATGCGCACGCCGTTATAATGGCGGTAATGCAGGCGATGCGCACGGTCGTAAGCGAAGGTGAGCCGCGGCGCGCGCCAGTCGCCGCGGCGGCGTTCATAGCGGTCGGGCGCGTAATAGAAAGCCGATCGCGGGCATACCGTGATCGCGCGGTCGCGGCGGGATTCGCGGCGGTCATACCGGTCTTCGCGGACATCGCGGCGGCTGTCGTCATACCGCTCATCTCGGCGGGATTCGCGCGCATCGCGCCGGTCTTCCCTGATATCCGGACAGCGCGAGCGGTCGAGCCGCCATTCCCCGGCGGAAGCCGGGGCCGCGCCCAGCACCATTCCGGCGCCCAACATCGCGCCAATCAGTTTTGTCGTTAACGAGCTCATAAGATCGCCTCCGCTTGGGGCGGCCCTGATCGGACGCCTTGCACCCCTGAAACGGGCGACGGGGGCCCCGTCCGCCGCTGCGGGCCAAGGTCTTTTCGGGGAATTATTGCGGCTTAACCGGGGCAAGGCCTAACCCTTCGCCGCCGCGGCGAAATCCGCCGCCCGCGATGGGAGCCAGGCCGCGAGCGCGCCGGCGATCGCCGCCTTCTGGTCAGGCGTCAGCGCCGCCTCGGCGCGCAAGTCCGCGATGAGGCGATCGACGCTGTCCGCCGAACCGATCATCCCCGACCCGCCGCCCGAAAGACCGTCGAGGCGCATCAGCGCCGCCTCGCCCTGCCAGCGCAGCCAGTCGGGTCCCGCCCCGTCGCGCGGTGCGCCGTTCGGATCGCCGTCGCGCGCGAAGGCGCCCCAATAGCCGCCGATCTGGCGCGACAGCGTTTCGCGCTCCCCGGCGCTCGCCTTCGTCCACATCAGCGGATCGAGCCGCCCAAGCAGCTCGAACCGGTTCATCACGAAGGGGATCTCGATCGCGTGCGCGGCGCCGAGCAGGGCCTTCAAGTCGGTCCACAGGAACCGCCCGCCCTCGTCCCAGTCGAAA
>CAZNXR010000236.1:0-4331 GCA_964576815.1 uncultured Caulobacterales bacterium
ATGACGTCGAAAGCGGCAGGCTGCTGGATCAGCTTCATCGCCATGGCGTCGACCAGCACATGTTCGAGCGCGACATCTGGATAATCGCGCGCTTGAATCTCGCTCACCGTCTTGCGCCACAGTCGCCCTGTAGCGAGGATGTTCGCCTTGTCGACGCTCGTGACGCGTTTTCGGCGCCCGCGCGCCGCTACGAACGCAATGTGCGCGACGCGCTCGATCTCTTGCCTCGAATAGACGCAGTTATCGCTCGCATAATGCGGCTCCTCGACGCGTTCGCCGAAATAGAGCCCGCCCGTCAGCTCACGGACGATCAGGAGATCGACGCCGGTCGCGCGCTCCGGCTTAAGCGGCGACAAGGCCTCCTTGCCCGGCAAAACGCGCGTCGGGCGGAGATTGGCGTAGACGCCGAGCGCCTTGCGGAGCGCCAGAAGGCCCGCCTCGGGCCTTGGGCCGCCCTTGTCCCATTTGGGTCCGCCGACAGCGCCGAGGAGGACGGCGTCCGCCTCAAGGCAGGCTTTCTTCGTAGCGGCCGGGAACGGATCGCCCGTCCGGTCGACGGCGATGCCGCCGAAGTCGAACTCCTGAAACGCCAGGCTAAGGCCGAACAGGTCCGCGGTCTTCAGCATCACGCGCCGCGCGACAGCGGAGACCTCCGGCCCGACGCCGTCGCCGGGAAGGTAGGCGATCTTGAAGGTCATGACGCGCGCGCCTCATACGCTTCTATCGCCGCAATCTGTTTCAGCAGATGGCCGAGCGGATCGACGCCGTCGATGAGGCAGCGCCGCGCGAACGCCTCGACGGCGAAAGTCGTCGTCGCACCGTCGTCGAGCGTCACCGTCAATGTCTCAAGATCGATCGTCACTTCGCGCCCCGGCGAATTCAGCAGCTTGCCGTGCGTCGCCGCATCGACTGCGACAGGAAGCAGGCCGTTTTTCAGCGCGTTGCTTTTGAAGATGTCCGCGATGTCGGAGGAGATGACCGCGCGAAACCCGAAATCGTGAAGCGCCCAGGGCGCGTGCTCGCGGCTCGACCCGCAGCCGAAATTGGCGCCGGCGACGAGGACCTGATGCGTCGCCGGATTGACGCCGTTGAAGACCGAGGAGTTCTTCGGCCGCCCGTTCTCGTCATAGCGCCAGTCATGGAACAAGGCCTTGCCGAGCCCGGCCCGCGAGGTCGTGGTCAGAAACCGCGCGGGCACGATCTGGTCGGTGTCGATATTCGCCTGCGGCAGCACGACCGTCCGTGAGCGGATGGTACGGATGGGTTCAAAGGTCACGCCGCGCTCTCCAGAAATTTCCGCGGATCGGCGATGCGCCCCTCGATCGCCGAGGCCGCCGCCGTTGCGGGGCTTGCCAACACGGTGCGTACGCCCTTGCCCTGCCGGCCGATGAAGTTGCGGTTGGAGGTCGAGACGACAAGTTCGCCCGGCTCGCCCTTGTCGCCGTTCATCGCGATGCACATGGAGCAGCCCGGCTCGCGCCATTCCGCCCCCGCTTCGATGAAGATGCGGTGGAGGTTCTCCGCTTCCGCGGCGCGTTTGACCGTCTCCGAACCCGGCACGATTAACGCGACGACGCCCGGCTTCACCTTGCGGCCCTTCATCACGCGCGCCGCCTCGCGCAGATCCGTCAGGCGCGAATTGGTGCAGCTGCCGATGAAGACGCGATTGACCGTTGCTTCCGTGAAGGGGCGCCCCTCCGCGAATTTCATGTAGTCATTGGCGTGGCGTTCGTTCTCGGTCGCCGGCGTCGGGGCGAGGGCGTCAACGGGGAGGGCCGCGTCGGGCGAGACCCCATAAGTGATCATCGGTTTCAGCGCCGCTGCGTCGATCCGCACGTCGCGGTCGAAGCGCGCTTGCGCGTCGCTGCTCAGGGTTTTCCAGTCGGCGACAGCGGCGTCCCAGCCGGCGTCCTTCGGGGCGTATTCTCGCCCTTCGAGGTAGGCGAAAGTCTTTTCGTCCGGCGCCACCATGCCGAAGCGCGCGCCTGCCTCGATCGACATGTTGCAGAGGGTCATGCGCGCTTCCATCGACAGCGCCTCAACCGCAGGGCCCGCAAACTCGATCGCATAGCCCTGTCCGCCGTCCGCGCCGATCGCCGCGATCATGGCGAGCGCCATGTCCTTGGCGCCGACGCCCGGCGGACAGGCGCCGTCGAAGGTGACGCGCATCGATTTCGACTTTCGCTGCAATACGCACTGCGTCGCCAGCACATGGCCGACTTCAGTGGTGCCGATGCCGAAGGCGAGCGCGCCGAAGGCGCCGTGCGTGGAAGTGTGGCTGTCGCCGCAGACGATCGTCTTGCCGGGCTGCGTCGCGCCGAGCTCGGGCCCGATCACATGCACGATGCCGCGTTCGGGATGATCGAGCCCCAGAAGGCGGATGCCGTGCGTTTCGCAATTGGCGATCAACTGCGCGACCTGCGCCTCCGCTTCGGCGCTGGCGTAGGGAAGCCTTCCGTCGGGTCCTGCGGGCTTGGTCGGCGTCGAATGATCGAGCGTTGCGAGCGTCCTGTCCGGGCGGCGGGCCTTGACGCCGCGCTCGGCGAGCATCGCGAAGGCCTGCGGCGAGGTCACCTCATGGACGAGATGAAGGTCGATATAGAGGACCGCGGGGGCTTCCGCCGTCTCCGCGACGACGACATGGCGCGCCCACAGCTTGTCGAACAGCGATGTCGGTTCAGGCGAGGGCATGGCGCTTATCTCTCTCTTCGGCGGGGACCTTTTGCAGCGAGCTTCGGCGCCTTACGCCCCCGCCGCCATCTTGTGACGTTGCGGGCTCGCGCTCCTGAGCGCGACCGCCTGATTGATCGCTGCGATGAAGGCCGCGACCGCCGCGTCGGCGATATCGACTTCCTTCGCCTTGCCGGAGAAGAGCTGTCCTTCCACCTCGACGACCGCCTCGGCGCGCACGACGCCCTCGCTGGCGACGTGGTGCAGATCGAGAACGCTGATCGTTCCCGGCACGCCCGTAATCGCGCACACCGCAGCAAAGGCGGCGTCGATGGGACCTTCGCCTTCGAGGCTCACCGTGCGGCGGTCGCCGCCGTCATGTTCCATCGTGATGCGCGCATAGGGACGCGTGTCGTCCTCAAAATCGACGCGCAGCTCGGTGCGGCGCATGCGCCAGGGACCGATGCGCCCGTCGACCGACGCATTGCCGGTGACGAGGCGCACGAGGTCGGCGTCGGTCACTTCGCGGCAGGTGTCGGCAAGATGCTTGAAGTCGGGGAAAATGTCCTCGACCCGCTGCGCGGAGATCTCGAAGCCGAGCGCTTTCAATCGCGCTGCGACCGCATGCTTTCCCGAATGCTTGCCGAGCACCAGCATGTTCGACGGCACGCCGACGGATTCGGCGTCCATGATCTCATAAGTGCGCCGGTCCGCGAGAACCCCGTGCTGATGGATGCCGGCTTCATGCGCGAAGGCGTTCTTGCCGACGATCGCCTTGTTGCGCGGCACCGGCGAATGGGTGACGCGTGAGAGCGCCTGGCTCGCGGGGTAGAGCTTCGTCGTGTCGATGTTCGTCGTCACGCCGAAGAAATCGCGGCGGACATTGAGCGCCATCACGGCCTCTTCAATCGAGCAGTTGCCGGCGCGCTCGCCGATGCCGTTGAGCGCGCCCTCGATCTGGCGCGCGCCGCCGCGCACGGCGGCGAGGCTGTTGGCGACCGCCATGCCGAGATCGTCATGGCAATGCGTCGAAAAGACGATATGCGGCGGGGCCTTCTCCGTCAGCATCCGGAAGAGCGCCGTGATCTCCTCCGGCGTCGTGTAGCCGACGGTGTCGGGAATGTTGATTGTCGTCGCGCCGGCGTCGATCGCCGCGCCGACAGCCTCTTGAAGGAAATCCCGCTCCGTGCGGATGGCGTCTTCGGGCGAGAACTCCACATCATCGACGCAAGTGCGCGCGAAGGCGACGACTTCACCGATTTTCGCGATGATCTCGGCCCTCGACATTTTGAGCTTGGCGTCCCGGTGCGTCGGGCTGGTTCCGAGAAATGTATGAATGCGTTTCTTTTTCGCAGGTTCAAGCGCGCGCGCCGCCGCCTCGATGTCGCGGATCGAGGCGCGTGCGAGCGAGCAGATGACGGGCCCCTCGATCTCCTCCGCGACGGCCTTGACCGCCGCGGCGTCGCCGGGGGAGGCGGCGGCGAACCCCGCCTCGATGATGTCGACGCGGAGCGCCTTCAACGCGCGCGCGACGATCAGCTTGGCGTCGGTCGACATCGAGAAGCCGGGCGCCTGCTCGCCGTCGCGCAAGGTGGTGTCGAAGATTAATACGCGATCTTCGGGTTTTTCTACGTGGGTCGTCATGGTCCGTATCCTGATTG
>CAZNXR010000237.1:0-4327 GCA_964576815.1 uncultured Caulobacterales bacterium
TAATCGCCTTCCGAAGGGGATCGCCTGCCTTGCGCCTCGGCGCGCTTGAGTTTCTGGCGACTCCCGGCAATTGCGTCGCCTTCACCCGCAGTTTCGGCGGGGAGAAAGCGCTCTGCGTTTTCAACATCGGCGAAAAACCGGTCGCGTGGTCGCCTGACGCCGCCGCCAACTGGTCTATCGGGATCGAGGCGAATACAAGAACAGGCGGCGCTCCGCCCGCGACCCTTCCCGCGTGGTCGGGATATGTCGCGACAAAGAAATCCTGAGCGCGGCGGGCCATCCTAACGATCGCGCGCACCGCTCCTGTTTCGGAGCGCCCGGATCAACCCGAAAATGCTGATCGCCAGCCAGAAGAACTCGATGACGACCGAGGGCGGGTTGGGGCGGAAATATAGCGAGATGAGGATTAGGAGCGCGCCGACGCCGTTGAGCGCCGGATATAGAGGGCGCTTCACATCCATGCGGCCCAACTGACTGAGGCCGTAGGTGACGACGACGAGGCCGACCCCGACATAGCCGAGGAGGTCAGGGACCGTCGCGAATGCAGGGGCGCCTGTCACGCCTGCATCGTCCAGCCTTCAACCGCCATCGCGGCCTGACGAACAGCTTCCGAACGCGTCGGATGCGCGTGGCTGGTGCGCGCGATGTCTTCGGAAGCGCCGCCGAATTCGATAACAGACACGATTTCGGCGATCAGTTCGCCGGCGCCAACGCCGATGATGTGGCCGCCGAGCACGCGGTCGGTCTTTGCATCGGCAAGAATTTTCACGAAGCCGTCGGTCTCGTGATTCGTTTTCGCGCGGCTGTTGGCGAGGAACGGGAACTTTCCGATCTTGTATACGACGCCCGCCGTCTTCAGCTCTTCTTCGGTCTTGCCGACGCTCGCGACCTCGGGCCACGTATAAACGACATTCGGCACGGCGTCGTAATTCACGTGCCCCGCTTTCCCCGCGATCAGCTCGACGCAGGCGACCGCATCGTCCTCCGCCTTGTGCGCGAGCATCGGCCCATGGATGACGTCGCCGACCGCCCAGATGCCGGGTACGGAAGTTTTGAAGTGGTCGGCCTCGATGAAGCCGCGCGCATCCATTTTGACGCCGACGCGCTCAAGTCCGAGTCCCGCCGTAAATGGGCGCCGGCCGATGGCGACCAGCACGGCGTCGGCTTCGATCGTCTCGGCGGCGCCGCCGGCCGCGGGCTCTACCGAAACATTCAGGCCTGCTTTCGACTTTTCAACGCCTGTCACTTTCGACGACAGTTTGAACGTCATCCCCTGCTTCTGGAGCAGGCGCTGGAACTGCTTCGACACCTCGCCGTCCATGGTCGGCAGGATGCGGTCGAGGAATTCGACGACCGTCACCATCGACCCAAGCCGGCGCCAGACGCTGCCTAGTTCAAGCCCGATGACGCCGCCGCCGATGACGACGAGATGTTTCGGCACGGTCTCGAAATCGAGCGCGCCGGTCGATGAGACGACGCGCTTTTCATCGATTTCAACGCCCTTCAGAGGCGTCACCTCGGAGCCGGTCGCAATGATGATGTTTTTCGCTTCGTAATCCCTGGTCTTGCCCTCCGAAGTCACGCGCACCTTGCCCGGTGCGACGACTTCGCCCGCTCCGTGAATGACCTCGGCCTTGTTCTTCTTCATCAGGAACTCAACGCCTTTGGTCAGGCCGTCGACGGCGTCGTCCTTCTGCTTCAGCATGGCTTTAAGATCGAGCGACAGGCCGCCCGTCTGGATGCCGAGCGAGGCGAATTGGTTTCCGGCCGCCTCGTAAAGCTCCGACGCGTGCAGCAGCGCCTTCGACGGGATGCAGCCGACATTAAGACAAGTGCCGCCGAGTCTTTTCGTCTCGCGCTTTTCGACGATGGCGGTCTTCAAGCCCAGCTGGCCGGCGCGGATCGCCGCGTTGTAGCCGCCCGGCCCTGCGCCGATGATGATGAGGTCGTAAGGGAGGGTCATCTTACCTTCTGGAATTAGGGCCTTCGGGCTCGTGAAGAGTGAATGGAAGAAGAAATCTGCGGCCGACGATTTAAAGAGCTAGCCAGCCTTCAGCTTCTTACGACTCACGACTTCACCATTCACCATCACAAATCCAGCATCAAGCGCTGCGGATCCTCAAGGTTCTCCTTCACGCGCACCAGGAAGGTGACGGCGCCTTTGCCGTCGACGATGCGGTGATCGTAGGAGAGCGCGAGATACATCATCGGCCGGACGACGACCTGTCCGGCGCGGACGACCGGGCGCTCCTCGATACGGTGCATGCCGAGGACGCCCGACTGCGGCGGGTTCAAAATCGGCGTCGACATCAGGGACCCATAAACGCCGCCATTGGTGATGGTGAAGGTGCCGCCTTGCATCTCTTCGAGCTTCAGCTGGCCGTCGCGGGCGCGGCGCCCAAAATCGCCGATCGCCTTCTCGATCTCCGCGAGCGACAGGGCCTCGGCGTCGCGCAGGACCGGCACGACGAGGCCCCTTTCCGTGCCGACAGCGATGCCGATGTCGTAATGGTTCTTGTAGATGATGTCGTCGCCGTCGATCTCGGCGTTGACGTCCGGGATCTCCCGCAGAGCATGGATGCAGGCCTTCACGAAGAACGACATGAAGCCGAGCTTCACGCCGTGTTTCTTCTCGAATAAGTCCTTGTACTGATTACGAAGCGCCATCACCGCCGTCATATCGACGTCGTTGAAGGTCGTCAGCATGGCCGCGTTTTCCTGCGCCTCTTTCAGGCGCCGGGCGATCGTCTGGCGAAGGCGCGTCATGCGCACGCGTTCCTCGCGCGGACCCGTGTCGCGGGGCTCGCGCGGGGATTGCGGCGCCTTGGCTTTCGGCGCGGCGGCGGCTTCGAGGACATCGCCTTTGGTCACGCGGCCGTCCTTGCCGGTCCCCTTTACTGCTGACACATCGACGCCGGTTTCCGCAGCGACGCGCCGCGGCGCGGGGCTCAACGGAGCTTCAGCTTTCGCCGAAGCTTGAGGCTTCGCCGCTTCGGCCTTTTCGGCCGGCTTTTCCGCCTTAGCTGCGAGCTTGGCCGCGCCGTTCCCCTCGCCGATTTTGCCGAGTACGGCGTCGAGACCGACGGTGTCGCCCGCTTTTGCGGCGATCTCCGCGAGCACGCCCGCGGACGGCGCCGGAACTTCGACGGAAACCTTGTCGGTCTCCAACTCGACGAGCGGCTCATCCGCAGCGACGGCGTCGCCGACATTCTTCAGCCAGCGTCCGACGGTCGCTTCAGTGACGGACTCGCCGAGCGTCGGGACACGAATTTCAGTGGGCATGGGCGAGCTGCTCCCTAAGAGTTTGCGTCGTGCATCGTCGATAGCGCGCAAGCGCGCCTAAGCGCTACGAGGGGTGCGCTCAAGCGAACGCCTCATTCAGCATATCCTCAAGCTCCTGCTTGTGGCGGCTCATGAGACCTGTGGCGGGCGAGGCGGCGGCCGGACGCCCGACATAGCGCGCACGTTTCGTCTTCGCGCCGACCTGGCCGAGCGTCCATTCAAGATTGGGATCCATGAAGAACCAGGCGCCCATGTTCTTCGGCTCTTCCTGGCACCAGACCATGTCGGCTTTGGTGAAGCGCTTCAACTCGGTGATGAGCGATTGGGCGGGGTAAGGATAGAACTGCTCGACGCGCAACAGATATACGTCATTGATCCCGCGCTTTTCCCGTTCTTCGAGGAGATCGTAATAGACCTTGCCGGCGCACAGGATCACGCGCCGGATCTTGTCGTCGCCGACGAGATTGACCGTCGATCCAGGGCGGGTCTCCGCGTCGTCCCAGAGCACGCGGTGGAACGACGATCCCGGCCCCATCTCCTTCAGCGTTGAGACAGCGCGTTTGTGGCGAAGCAGAGATTTCGGCGTCATGAGGATAAGCGGCTTGCGGAAATTGCGCCGCATCTGGCGCCGGAGGATGTGGAAGTAGTTCGCCGGCGTCGTGCAATTCGCGACCTGCATGTTGTCCTGCGCGCAAAGCTGCAGGAAACGCTCAAGCCGCGCCGAGGAATGTTCCGGCCCTTGACCTTCATAGCCGTGCGGCAACAGGCACACGAGGCCCGACATGCGCAGCCATTTGCGTTCGCCCGACGACAAAAACTGATCGAAGATGACCTGTGCGCCGTTGGCGAAATCGCCGAACTGGGCTTCCCACAGGACGAGGAATTTCGGATTGGCGAGCGAGTAGCCGTATTCGAAGCCGAGAACGGCGAATTCCGACAGCGAAGAGTCGTGCACCTCGAACGTCGTCCTCGCGCCTTTCAGATGATTGAGCGGCGTGAAGGTCTTCTCGGTCTCCTGATCGATGAAGACCGCATGGCGCTGCGA
>CAZNXR010000238.1:0-4278 GCA_964576815.1 uncultured Caulobacterales bacterium
GTCAAGACCGCCGTGAAGTTACGCATAACGCACCCTTGGAAATCGCCGTTTCCGGCGGTTCGGAGCAAGCCCCGCGCCGCGGCAGGGTATCACTTCGGGACAGCGTTGGAGAGGGCTGCGGCGTCGGCCTCGGCGATCAGGGCTTCTAGCGTGCCGCGCACCGGGGCGTCGGCCGGCATCGCGGCGAGGAGCCGCCGCCAGATCGCCGCTGCGCCCGCAGGATCGCCAGCCTCGCGGTCGGCCCCGCCGCGGTAGAACAGCGCCATCATGTCCTCTGGCGCGCGCTTTTCGATCTCGCCCAGCGCGCGCAAGAACTCGGGCGCTGTCGGGAACTGATCTTCAGGCGATGCGGAGGCAAGGGCGGTTGCGTAATTCCGCCAGTCCTCAATGTCGCCTTCCACCATCTGCAAGAGCGTTCGGTAGCTTGACGCGCTGTCGGCAGGCCGTCCCAGCACCAGTTGCGACCGGGCGAGCATCCGCCAGCCGTCGGCGTCTCCCGGCTCTGCTGCGAGCCGGGCGGCAAGGCCCTCAACCATCGCTCCGATCATCGCCTGGCGATCTGCTTCCGGCAGCGCGGCGATGGCTTCGGCCGAGGGCGCAAGCGGCGGCGCCGGGGGATCGATGAGCGCCGGCGCGCCGACCGCCAGGTAGAGGCCGGCCGCTGCGAGCGGCGCGGCGCCGAGAAAGGCGGTCGCGGCCAGGCGCCAACGGCGGGCGGTTTGCGGCGTTGTTTCCGAGCGCGCCGAAGCGGTCAGGGCGCTGCGTTTTGCTTCGATCTCGGCTTCGGCGGCGGCGTCCGCGCCGATGAGACCGGCCGCGCGGTCACCTGCGATCGAGGCGAGGCGCTCGTGCAGCCGATCTGACGCGTCATCGGGCTCATCCGACGCCCGTTCCGTACGGAACAGAGGCCGCGCGATCAGGAAGAGCGCCGAGATAGCGATTGCGGCGGCCGCAACAACAAAGATTGGGATGCTCATCCGTCGAGCTTTTCGATCGCCGCGATTTCTTCCGGCGTCAGCGGCGCCGGACGGTTGCGTTGTCTCGCCCCACGCAAGAAGAGTAACGCGCCGGCCGCCCCTAATAGACCCGCCGCCAGCGGCGCAATCCACAAGGCGATGGTATTGGTTTGAAGTCGCGGCTTCAGCAGCACATAGTCGCCATAGCGCTCAACAAGATAATCAGTCACGGCGCGGTCGCTGTCGCCGGCGTTGATCCGCTCTCGTATAATGAGGCGCAGATCACGCGCGAGCGGCGCATTCGAATCGTCAATGCTCTCGCTTTGGCAGACGACGCAGCGGATTTCTCGGCTGAGCGCCCTCGCCCGCGCTTCAAGCGCCGGATCGGCGAGAACTTCATCCGGCTCGATGGCGGCCGCGCTTGAAACGAGCGCAGCGGCGCTAATCAGCAGGCGGCGCATTTTTCTTCAGATCCTCGATCATAGGCTTCAGCACGCGCCGCCATGTTTCGCGCGTGATCTCGCCGACATGCTTGTGACGCACCCTGCCCTCGGCGTCGACAATGAAAGTTTCGGGGGCGCCGGTGACGCCGAAATCGACGGCGACGCGCCCGTCGGCGTCGTCCCCGATCGCGATGAAGGGGTCTCCGCGCTCGGCGAGCCACGCCGCCCCGCCGCCCGGCTTGTCCTTCCAGTTAAGCCCGTAAATCGGCGCGACCCCTTCGCGCGCCATTTCCATAAGAACGGGATGTTCGATCTCACAGGTGGCGCACCAGGAGCCGAAGATATTCACCATGGAGACCTCGCCCTTGAGGTCCTCCGATGAAAACCCGCGATCACGGCCGGCGATAGGCGGCAGCGAAAACTGCGGCGCGGGCCGGTCGATCAGCATCGACGGAATGTAACCCGGATCGCGGCCAAGCCCCGCCGCAAACCACAGCGCCAGCGCCAGAAACGCCGCAACAGGCAGGAGAAAGACGTAGCGCATCATGCTGGAGAGGCTTCGGCGGCGGCGCGCGGCGCGCGCTGGCGCCGGCGCTCGAATAGGCCCATTCCCGCGAAGCCGCCCAGCGAGACGAGGCCGGCGCCGATCCACATCCAGACCGTCAGGGGATGGCGCCAGGCGCGCACGACCCAGCCGCGTTCCGGATTGAACTCGCCGACCGTCAGATAAAGGTCGCCCGCTATGTCCGTTGCGATCGCCGCTTCGGTCGTCTGCATGCCGCGCACAGGGTAAAGGCGGCGTTCGGCGGTCATGGCCGGAAGCGCGGCGCCGTTTCTCGACACCGAGAAGGTGGCGCGTTCGGCGACATAGTTCGGACCTTCGACTTCCCGGACGGAGTCGAGCCGCGCCTGAAAATCGCCGACGCTGACGACATCGCCTTCGCGCGCATAAACGATCGTCTCGCTCTTCCAGACGCCGGCGCCGAGAACCCCGATCGCCACGACGGCGAAGCCGAGATGGGCGATCGTCATGGCGACATAGCTTTTGGGAAGCGCCGCTGCACGCGCAGCGGCGTGCTTTTCAAAAAGGCGAATGCGCTTTGCAAATTCGATGATGGTTCCGGCGCCGGCCCAAAAGGCAAGGCCAGCACCCATCGCCGCGGCGACGTTCCGCGGCGCCGCGAGCCAAAGCGCGATGATCACGGCGGCCGCCCCCGCAGCCGCCGCAGGCGCCACGCGGCGCAGCGCAGCGCCGATCGAACCGCGCTTCCAGGCCAACCCGGAAGCCGGCGCGATGATGAGAAGCGCGATCGCCATGAACGGCAAGAAGACAAGGTTGAAATAAGGCGCGCCGACCGACAGCTTCTCGCCGGAAAGCACATCCACAAAGAGCGGATAAAACGTGCCGATGAACACCGTCGCGGTCGACGCCGTCATGATGACGTTGTTGACGAGCAGACCGCCTTCGCGGCTCACCGCGCCGAAAGCCGCCTCGGACCTGAGCGCCGGACCGCGCAACGCAAACAGAGCCAAGGCGCCGCCGATGAACAGGACAAGGATCAACAGGATGAACATGCCGCGCTCGGGATCGGTCGCGAACGCGTGAACCGACGTCAATATCCCCGACCGCACGAGAAACGTGCCGACAAGACTGAGGGAAAAAGCGAGAATGGCGAGCAGCACCGTCCACGCCTTGAAGGCGCCGCGCACTTCAAGCACGCGGATCGAATGGATCAGCGCCGTGCCCGCGAGCCATGGCATGAAGGAAGCGTTTTCAACCGGGTCCCAAGCCCAGAAGCCGCCCCAGCCGAGCTCATAATAAGCCCACCAGCTGCCGAGCGCGATGCCGATCGTCAGGAAGGTCCACGCCGCAAGCGCCCAGGGCCTTACTGCGCGGGCCCACGTCTCGTCGATCCGCCCACTGATCAATCCGGCGACCGCAAACGCGAAAGCGATCGAAAAGCCGACATAGCCGAGATAGAGAAACGGCGGGTGGATGATGAGCCCCGGATCCTGGAGGAGCGGATTGAGATCCTGACCGTCCGGCGGCGCCGGAAAGACGCGCTCGAACGGATTGGAGGTGAATATGATAAATCCGAGAAACGCGGCGGCGATCAGGCCCTGCACCGCCAGCGTGCGCGCGGTCAGCGCGCCGGCCCGGCCGAATGCCGCCAAGGCGCCGCCATAGCCCGCAAGGATCAGGGACCAGAGCAGCATCGAGCCCTCATGATTCCCCCAGACGCCGCTCAATTTGTAGATAAACGGCTTCGTCGTGTGGGAGTTTTCAACGACATTGCGAACCGAGAAATCCGAGGCGGCGTGCGCCGCCGTCAGCGCTGCGAAGGCGGCGGCGACGAGCGCGAGCTGCACCAGGGCGGCGGTCCGTCCTGTCCGCATCAGCGCCCGGTCGCCGGTCTGCGCGCCCGCAAGGGGAAAGAGCCCCTGAAAAGTCGCCGCAACGAGGGCGAGAACGAGCAGGATCTGGCCAATTTCGGCAATCATGACCCGGCGTTTTAGGGAGGATCGCGCCGCCGCGCGATAGGCCTTATCGCCCCATGGGGTCCCCTTCCCGGACGCGCCGACCTGTGGTCTTTCCGGGCCGGCGCGGCCTGACGCGCGACCGGCAAGGGCGAGATATGGCGGATCTCATTTCGTTGGATGGCTATGGGGCCTATGTGTGGCCGGCTTACGCCGTTTCGGCCGTTACGCTTGCCGGATTGGCGATTCATATCGTCTTGCGGGTTCGGCGCGCCCGGCGGCGCCTTGCCGAGCTAGACAAGCATCATGACTGACCGGAGGCCGCCGCCGTTCCGGCTTGACGCCGTCGGCGTCGCCGCGCGCCGGGGCGGCAGGTTGGCGTTCGCGGGCGCCTCGATTGT
>CAZNXR010000239.1:0-4259 GCA_964576815.1 uncultured Caulobacterales bacterium
ATGATATCCGGCGTCAGCTGGTCTTTCAGCCGCTGGATCATGTCTTTTAGCTGAAGCTTCTTCTTCTTGAGACGCGCGAGCGAAATACTGTCATGGCTCGCCGAATCGGCGAGGGCCTTGATCGCCGAGTCGAGGTCGCTGTGCTCCTGCATCAGAAGCGCAAGACGCACGGGCAGCGCGTCTTCATTAGCGCCCGAAAACGCGCTTTCGCGCGCTTTGAACAGATGAGAGGCATCGACGAGTGTCGGCCCCGTCTCGTCGCTTTCGCCGTTGAACCCGTCTTTTGCCATTAACCGCCGCGCGCGTTCGGGATCGCGCCCTGATTAGGGGCCGGGACGGTAAGGCCGATGAGCTCTTCTAGCAATCCAATCGAAAAACCCGGCGTTTCCGCCGCTCCCGCGGCTCGCACATAGGCGGCGAGGGCGCGCCGGGCGCGTCCGGCATTGTCCGTTCCCATTGAGGGCGCCGCCCGATCGTGCGTCAGCTTTTCGAGCGCCTTCATCGCCTCAAACTCGGCGGCGAGTTCAGCGGCCTTCACCTGCGCGCGAAGCGCTTCGGCGCACTCTCCCGCCACGCCCGCCTTCAACGCGCGCCGAACGCTGCGGAGCGGGCCGATGACCTTGCGCTCCCAACCGCCGCCGATCGCCAGCGCTTGGTTCAGCATCGCGGTGTCCGGTTCGGCGAAATAGGCGCCCGTCCAAAGGCACCAGAGGATCAACGTCACATCAAGCGCATGATCGTCCTGCAACGCCAGCAGCGCGCGCTCGACGCCCGGCCTTTGATAGGCCTCAACGGACCAGCCATTTAGAGACGGCGCGATTATCGGCGCGCTCCTTTTTCGAGATCCTCACCCCAGCGGCGAGTCAGCGCGCTGTCGATCCCCAGAAGATCGAGCGCCCGCCCGACCGACTGATCGACAAGCTCCGCGACCGACTTCGGCTCGATATAAAAAGCGGGCAGCGGCGGGGCGATGATCGCGCCCATTTCCGCGAGCGCTGTCATCGTGCGCAGATGACCGAGATGGAACGGGGTCTCGCGCACCATCAGGACGAGGCGTCGGCGCTCCTTCAGCATCACATCGGCCGCGCGGCTGATCAGCGTCGAGGTGACGCCGGTGGCGATCTCCGACATCGTCCGAACCGAACAGGGCGCGACGATCATGCCGTCGGCGCGGAACGAGCCCGATGCGATCGCCGCGCCGATATCGCCGGCGGCGTAGCGCGCGGTTGCGAGCGGATCGAGATCGGCGGCCTTGATCCCGAGCTCATAGGCGAGCGTCATTTCCGCGGCCTTGCTCACGACAAGGTGCGTTTCAGCGCCCGCTTCTATCAGCGCCTCAAGACAGCGCCGGCCATAGATGACGCCAGAGGCGCCGGTTATGGCGACGACGATACGCGGGGATGATTTCACAAGCGAACTCAAGCGGTTGAACCTTCTCCTTAACCTCTTGCCTCACGCCTGGCAAAATACGATCGTTAACCAGATGGGTGACAGGGTTTTAATCGACAAGTCCCGGTTTTGGTGATGTAGTGCTCGTCTTCGAGCCTAACCAAGGAGGTTAGATTATGGCGCTTAAGGCACACTTGCAGTCCCTCAATACGCGGCATCAAGAACTCGAGTCCCTGCTTTCCACCGAAATGAAGCATCCGCATCCGGACGATACGCGAGTGATCGAACTTAAGCGACTTAAGCTCCGAATTAAGGACCAGATAGAGCGGCTCCGACAAGGCGATCAGGCGACGGAGTGACGGCTACCGCCTGGAAATTTCGCGGCGCCTTCCGGAAGGAAGGCGCCGTTTCGTTGGAGGGTTGAGGTGAGCGGCAGATCGGTGATCATTGTCGGCGCGGCGTCTGCGATCGGGCAGGCGGCGGCGCGCCGTTTCGCCGCCGCCGGCGACAATCTTGTTCTTGCCGACGCCGATGAGGCGGCAGGCCGGGCGCTCGCAGCAGACCTCCAGAAATCGGGCCAGGCGGTGTTCGTCGCCGCGTCGGTCGCCAACCGGCTTCACGTCCACAACATCATCGCCGAGGCGCTTGAGACATATGGCCGCGTCGATGTTCTCATCAACGTCACCATCGACGTTGCGCTGAGTGATTTTCTTGAAACGGCCGAAGACGCCTTCGACCAGATGATCGGAACGAATTTGCGTGGAGCGTTCCTGATGGCGCAGGCGGCGGCGCGGCAGTTCGTGAAGCAGATCGAACAGACGAACGACAGCGAGGGCGACTACGCGATCGTCAGCCTTCTATCGACGGAAGCGGTGACGGCGGCGCCCGACCGGGTCGCCTTCGCCGCCTCGCAGGGCGGATTGCAGCAGTTGACGAAGGCCGTGGCGCTCGCCCTCTCGTCACACGGCGTGCGCGTCAATGCCGTCGGCATCGGCGCGATCAACGCCGAATACATGGACGAGTTCGACGCAAAATCCGCACGATCGACCGTGCCGCTCAACCGGATCGGCGATCCCATGGAAGTCGCCGAAGCGATCTACTTCCTCGCCTCGCCGGCGGCGTCCTACATCACCGGACAAACGCTTTTCGTCGACGGCGGCAGGCTTGTCCGGTCCGGTGCGGCCGATTACGTCGAGAAGAATTAACGCCGGCGCTTCTTCTTCCCGAATTCGTCCTCGTCTTCATTGTCGTCCCATTCCTGCGCTTTGGGGGCGTCGCTGAATTTGGCGAAGACGTTTTCGAGGTCGATCGGCTTTTCGCGTTCCGGACGCGGTTCTTCGATGCGCGCCGGGGCGACGGTTTCCGTCGCCGGCTTCAGCGTCGGGCTCGTATCCGCCGCAGGCGACAGCTTGGCTTTCTTCGCCGCCGCCTTCCTCACCAGCATATCGAGATCGGTCTGGCTGCAGAGGCCGAGGCCGACGGGGTCCTGCGGCGTCATGTTCGCTGAATTCCAGTGCGTGCGGTCGCGCACCGACTGGATCGTCGACTTGGTGGTGCCGAGAAGCTTTGAGATCTGCGCGTCGGAAATCTCGGGGTGATTGCGAACGATCCAGAGGATCGCATCGGGACGGTTCTGGCGCTTCGAGACCGGCGTGTAGCGCGGCCCTTTGCGCGGCGCTTCGGCGACGATGGTCTTTGCGCGGGCGAGCTTCAGGCGGTAGCTCTCATCCGCCTGCGCCTTATCGAGTTCCTCGCGCGCGAGCTGGCCGTTGGTGATCGGGTTGATGCCGCGCACGCCGGCCGCGACATCGCCGTCGGCGATGCCTTTGACCTGCAAGGGATGCAGCACGCAAAAGTCTGCGATTTGATCGAACGAAAGCGACGTGTTCTCGATAAGCCAGACAGCCGTTGCGAGCGGCATCAGCGGTTTGTCAGACATAAGGGCGTCTCCACGAATATCCATTGGTCCGGGCCGCCCAATGAAGGACGGCCCGCGCATACCCCCCGAAATTTAGGGAATAGCGCCGCACCCTAGGGTGCGTTACGGCGCGCCTTATAGGTCGCTCGCCTTCAAAGGCCAATACCCGCTCAGGCCGGCCGCAAGAGGATTTTGCCGATATGGCGCCCAGATTCCATGCGCCGGTGCGCCTCAGCCGCCTCGTCCAGCGGGAATACCAGGTCCGTGACCGCCTTCAGCCGCCCGGCGGCGAACAGCGGCCAGACCTCGCGCCGGAGTGCGCCGGCCAGCCGGGCTTTCTCCTCCATCGAGCGGATTTTCATGGTGGAGCCTGAAAGGCGCAGCCGCTTTCGCATCATCAGAAAGATGTCGATCTCGGCGGTAGGGCCGCGCAGGAACGCGATCGAAACATGGCGCCCGCCCGGATTGAGCAGCGCCAGATTGCGCTTTACGAAGTCGCCGCCCGTCATATCGAGGACGACATCGGCGCCGCCGATTTTGGCGATTTCCGTCTCCCAATTGTCGCTGCGATAATCGAAGGCGGCGTCGGCGCCGAGCGCGCGAATGGCGGCGAGTTTTTCGTCGCTGGAGGCGGTTGCGATGACGCGTGCGCCGGTCGCCTTGCCGAGCGCGATAGCCGTGACGCCGATGCCGCTGGTGCCGCCGTGAACCAGCAGCGTCTCGCCGGGCGTCAAACGGGCGTCGTCATAGACGTTGGCGTAGACGGTGAAGAATGTCTCCGGCAAGCCGGCTGCGTCGATGAGAGAAACTCCTGCCGGAACCGGCAGGCAGGAACCAACATGGGCCAGCGCGAATTCCGCGTAGCCGCCGCCGGTGAGCAAGGCGGTGACTTCATCGCCCGGTTTCCACGCGGTGACACCGGCGCCCGTTTTTTCAACGATACCGGAAGCTT
>CAZNXR010000240.1:0-222 GCA_964576815.1 uncultured Caulobacterales bacterium
GCGGCCGCCGCCTTGGTGAAGGTGATGCACAGGATTGACGCTGGCGGGACGCCTTCGAGAAGCAGGCGGGCGACGCGGTTGGTGAGAACGCGCGTCTTTCCCGAACCTGCATTGGCCGAAACGAAAGCCGAAATCGACGGATCAGCCGCGATGCGCTGCGCAGCCGTCGTCTCGGCGATATGGGCGGCGGAGAAGTTCGGACCCTTGGAGCCGCCGCGCAGC
>CAZNXR010000240.1:232-4216 GCA_964576815.1 uncultured Caulobacterales bacterium
TTCGCCCTCTCCCCCCGCGTCGTCGCTCGCCATCCATTCGCGCCGCCGCGCGAGTTGATCGTAGTCGGTCTCCAAATCCTTGTTTGCGCGGCCGCCCTTCTTGACGAACTGGGCTCGCGGCTTGCTGCGCCAGACCGCATCCGGCGCGTCGAAGCGGGCGATCCAGTTGCGCAGATCGTTCTCAGCGTCCTCGATCGCCGCGCGCGCCTGCGCGCCTTGCCTGCCGAACGCGTCCTTATCGGGATCGCCTTCGCGACCGATCAGTCTCAAATACCAGTATTCCGAAGTTCCGTTCGCAGGAACCTGCAGAAAGCCGCCCGCGTCGAGAATGGCGCCCGTCAGCGGCAATTGCGGCGAGAAATTCGCCTTCTCCTGCCTGTCGGTCGGCAGGGCGCGCGTCTTGTAATCAAAGATCGCCGCTTCGCCGTTCTCGAGAACATCGATGCGGTCGGCGCGCGCGGTCAGCGTGAACGGCGGATCGACGCCGGCGAGCGTCCATGCGCCGCTCTCCTCAAGATAGGCTTTGCCGAGCCGCCTGCGCTCCGCATCAAATCCGGCGAACCACTCCAGCGCCTCTCGCAGCGCAACTGACCAGAAGGCGCGCTCGGCGCCGACGACGCCGGCGTTCGGCGCTTCGGCGTCCAGAAGGGCTTCAAGCGCCTCAACGGATTGCGCCCTGGGCTCCTTGGCGGCGCGCTCAAACACGCGATGAAGCAACGAGCCGACTTCGCGCGCGCCGGCGGGCGCGCCCGGCTCGTCGAGCGCACGAAGTCTCAGGAGACGCTTTGCATAAATCGCGTAAGGGTCGCGGACCCACTTTTCGATGTCGGTCACGGGAAGCTGCGCGGGGCGCCGGTCCTTGCCGGCGCGCGGCTGGGGCGGCTGCGCGGGCTGCGCGGGGCCTGCGTCGTCGAGCGCCTCTGCGCGCGCCTGCCAGCGGGCCGAATGATCGGCGTCCGCCAGCGCCCCGGCGCCGTCGAGAATATTCCGCAAACGGATGATCCAGCGTGAGGGCTTGGCCGGGTCCCCGCCGGCGCGCCGGGCGCGCGTGAGCGTAACGCGCGGGCTCGCCGCCCCTTGCGCGAAATCGTGGGCGGAAAGCCCGATCCGTCGCTCCGGCGACGGCAGCCCGATCGTTTCCCGCATTGTCCGGGAGAGGAAGGGATCGGCGGCTGCGACCTGCGGCCAGACGCCCTCATTGAGGCCGCCGAGAATCACGTGATCGACGCTCATCAAGCGTGCTTCCAGCGGGCCGAGGATCGACAGACGCGGATGCGCCTCGCTCCGCCGACGCACGGCGGCGCCCGCGATCAGCGCGTCGAAGACGTCGCTGTAGCGCGCGTTCGCGACAGCATTGAGCGTTGCGCTTTCCGCAAGCAAATCCGCCAGCAATTCAGCGCCGGCCGCGCCGTCATCGCCGGACCATAAATGATACCCGCCAGCCAGCACTTCCGCGCCCTCGATATGCGCGCGCATCGAAGCGGAGAAGGGACCGCCCGCCGCCGCCTCAAACCGGTCGGCCGCCGCCTGTAGCGTGGATATGACTGCGAGCAGCGCTTCATCAGGTTCGGCGCGCGTGCGTTCGCTTTCGGCCGCCGCCGAAAGCGCGTCGGCTTTTCGTGCGCCGCGCAGTGCGCGGTCAAGGGCGTTCGCGCCACGACTGCATGCCGCGTGATCTGGCCCAAGCCGAGCGAGAGGGTGACGAAGAATCGCCAGAATGGCGGCCGGGTCTCCCGGATCGCAAAAAAATCCGGCTGCAAGGCGCAGGAATGTTCCGCATGGCGTGTTTGCGAAGGGAACGCCGCCGGAGTCATCGACGACGACGTTCCAGCGGCGCATCTTCAGCGCGACGCGGCGCCCCAGGTTGCGGTCGGGCGTGACGAGCATCGCCGTCGCGCCCTCGGTTTCCAGCGTCTCGCGGAAGAGCATGGCGACAATCGACGCTTCCGCGTCCTCGCTTTCCGCTTCGATGAGCGAAAGCCCCCGGCATGCCGTCCGGAGCGCGGGATCGGCGGCGGCCGCTGCGTCGATCAAGGTGCGCCATTCCTCCGTCGCGTCCGCAGGGCGCAGCGCCAGTCGAAGAAGCCGGGCGCGCGGGCTTTCGCCGGCCGAACCCGGCCAGGGCGCGATCTCGGCCGGGGTCCGGCCGATCTGCATCAGGAGCCGCTTCAATCCGTATTGCGGGTGCGCTTCTCCGATCGCGGCGTAGCCGGCGGCGTCAAGTCCCTGATCGACGCCCGGCAAGACGGCGGCGCCCAGAGGCGCGCCGGCGACCGCAGCGACGAGACGCGCGACGGCGGGCGCGCTGGCGGTCGTGCCCGCAATGAAAATGGGATGCGCAGGCGGCGCCGCCATCAATCGCTGCGCCAGCGCGCCGATCAGTCGCGCGCGCCGCCAGGCCGGATCGCTGAGGCCCATCTCCTGCAACAGGGCCGGCCAAGCGGATGTGACGATTTTCAGGAAGTCAGCGGATTTCAACCAGTGCTCGGCGCGATCCCCGACGTCGATGTCGCGAAGTCGTGCGGGATCGATTTCCTCTGCATAAAGAGAATCAAGGAGCTTCCCCAGCTCACGCGCGGCGGCCAGCGCGGCCGGCCAGTTTTCCTGTCCGGCGAATGCCCGCTCCTTCGCCGCGACAAGGCGGGCGAGGGCGAGCAGGCGGGCGGTCCCTGAAATCGCCGGCGGCAGCGCGAGCTCGTCTCGGGGGTCGCCTGCAAAGACGGCGACCTCTTCCTCGTCGATATCCCCGATCGCGCGCATGCGCGGCAGCAACGAAGCCCGCGCACCGGCTGTCAGGCGCGCGTCGAGGATCGCCTCGCCGAGGGCGCGCGCGGCGCGCCGTGTTGGGACATAGATTTCGGCGCCCGGAAGGTCATCGCCGAGCGCGGCGATCAGGCCGGCGGCGAGATCGTCGAGGAAAGGGCGGCCCGATGCGATCGAAAAATAGCGCGGCGGCGACAGGTCAAAAAGGAGCGCATTTTGCGGCCGGTCTGTCATCCGAACGCTTGTCGAAAAAAGACTCCGCGAGCGCAAGCCCCTGCGGATCGCCGACATGCATCCAGGGTCCCTGATGCACGACGCCCTTCATGCGGCCCGCCGCCCGCGCCTTGTCCCACAAGAGGCGAAGCGAAAACGGCCCTTCAGGCGCGCCTTCCAGCAGCGACGGGCGGATGATCTGCAGGCCGGTGAAGACGAACGGCGCCAAAGCGCCGGTTCGCCAGTCGAGCGCGCCTTCTGGTGCAAAGTCGAAATCGCCGGCGCCATCATAGCCGCTGGCGAGCGCCGTCGGCACCAGCAATAGAAGCGCGTCCATCGATTCGTCGCGCCACGCATTCGCCAGCAACGCGCAGGGCTCCTCACCGGCGCCGTCGATAAGGATCGCGTCGGTGTTGGTGCAGAAGACGGGCCCGTCGCCGAAATGGGGCGCGGCCTTCTTGAGGCCGCCGCCGGTCTCTAGCAACAACGTGCGCTCGTCGGAGATGACGATCTCGGGCCTTCGCCTTTGCGCAAGATGGGCTTCCATCTGGTCCGCGCGATAATGAACATTGACGATCGCGCGGTTGACGCCCGCATCCGCAAAGCGGTCGAGCGTGTAATCGATGAGGGCCTTGCTGGCGACCTTGATCAGCGGCTTCGGCAGATGGTCGGTCAATGGCCGCATCCGCGTGCCGAGACCCGCCGCCAGCACCATCGCCGTCGTCGGCATCGCGGCCATCAGAAGCGGTCTCCGAAATGGCGCCGGAAAAAGCGCGCGACCTGCTCGAGGTCCGGATGCCGAAGATCGCGGGCGAAATGTCCTTCAACGCGCGGGAAGAAGTCAGCGTAGCGCAGCTTGCCGTCGCGGCGGATAAGGCGCGCGAAAATGCCGAGAATTTTGGCGTTGCGCTGCGCGCCGAGGATTGCGTAATCGCGCCGGTAGGCCGCTTCCTCGAACTCCGTAAAGCGGCGCGCGCCGGCCGCGTAGCGGGCGATCATCGCCTCGGC
>CAZNXR010000241.1:0-4216 GCA_964576815.1 uncultured Caulobacterales bacterium
TTACGCGCGACGTGTCGGGCGAGGGCGTGCAGCAAGCCCTCCTGAAGATAATGGAAGGCACCGTCGCTTCCGTGCCGCCGCAGGGCGGCAGAAAGCACCCGCAGCAGGAATTCCTGCAGGTCGATACGACCAACATCCTTTTCATCTGCGGCGGCGCCTTTGCGGGCATCGAGCGCATCATCTCCAGCCGTCAAGCGGGAACATCGATCGGCTTCGGCGCCAAGGTCGCCGCGCCGGATGATCGCCGCGTCGGCGACGTACTGAGGACGATCGAACCGGAGGACCTCCTGAAGTTCGGCCTCATTCCGGAATTTGTCGGCCGCCTTCCGGTGATCGCGACGCTGGAAGATCTCGATGAACCGGCGCTCATCCAGATTCTCTCCCAGCCGAAGAATGCGCTCGTCAAGCAATATCAGCGCCTCTTCGAGATGGAAGACGTGAAGCTGACCTTCACCGAAGACGCCAAGTCCGCAATCGCGAAAAAGGCGATCGCGCGCAAGACCGGCGCCCGCGGGCTGCGGTCGATCATGGAGGGCATCCTCCTCGACTCAATGTTCGAACTGCCGTCGATGCAGGGCGTCGCCGAAGTCGTCGTCAACAGCGAAGTGGTTGAGGGGCGCGCCAAGCCGCTCCAAATCTACGAGGATCGCGGCAAGGAGCTGATGGAAGTCGACGCCAGCGCCTGAGAGATTTCCCAGCACAGTGTGATGAGAACGGCGCCCCTCTCGGGCGCCGTTTCCTTTTTGGACGTGCGCTGGGCGGCCGGGGGCCCCTGGGTTGAATCCGACGAGCAACGCGCCACATAGTAAATGCGTCCGCCGCCTTCGGGGCGGCGTCTCTTTAGGCGGTGGAAAGGAATTTTCCTCGAAACCGAGAGAGACGCCGGCCATAGTGCCGGGGCGGGCGCGCCCTCCGGGCGCTCTTGTGAGGCCCCTCTGGTCAAGGAATGTTGATGTCTGACACCGCCAAATATCCCGTCCTCCCGCTCCGCGACATCGTCGTTTTCCCGAGCATGGTGATCCCGCTCTTCGTCGGCCGGGACAAATCCGTGCGCGCCCTCGAACATGTGATGGAGCACGACAAAAAAATTCTCCTCGTCGCCCAGAAGGACGCCAGCGACAACGATCCAAAGCCGGAAGGAATTTATTCGGTCGGCGTCGTCGCAACGGTTCTGCAGCTCCTGAAGTTGCCGGACGGCACGGTGAAGGTGCTCGTCGAAGGCGAAAGTCGCGCGCGGGTCGAAAAATTCACGAAGCGCGAAGACTTCTTTGAAGCGGAAGCCTCGATTCCGCCCGAGGAAGAGCCGGAAGACGCCGAAACGGCCGCGCTCTCGCGCTCGGTCGTCTCCCAGTTCGAATCCTATGTGAAGCTCAACAAGCGCGTCCCGCCCGAAGTCATCGTGTCGGTGAGCGGCATCGACGACCCGGCGCAGCTCGCCGATACGGTCGCCTCGCATCTCAACATCAAGATGTCTGAGAAGCAGGAGCTTCTCGAAATCTTCGATATTGGAAATCGGCTTGAGAAGGTCTACGCGCTGATGGAGGGCGAGATGAGCGTCCTCCAGGTCGAGAAAAAGATTCGCAACCGCGTCAAGCGGCAGATGGAGAAGACGCAGCGCGAATACTATCTCAACGAGCAGATGAAGGCGATCCAGAAAGAACTCGGCGAGGGCGACGACGCCCGCGACGAGGTCGCCGAACTTGAAGATCGCATCAAGAAGACGAAGCTCTCGAAAGAGGCGCGCACCAAGGCTGAGGCGGAGGTCAAGAAGCTTCGCCAGATGTCGCCGATGTCGGCCGAATCGACGGTCGTCCGGAATTATCTCGACTGGATGCTGTCGATTCCGTGGAACAACAAATCGAAGGTCAAGCACGACCTCGCGAAGGCGCAGGAAATTCTTGACACGGATCATTACGGCCTCGACAAGGTCAAGGAGCGGATCCTTGAGTATCTCGCGGTGCAGAAGCGGATGGGCACGCTGAAGGGGCCGATCCTCTGCCTCGTCGGACCGCCGGGCGTCGGAAAGACTTCGCTCGGCAAATCGATCGCGGCGGCGACGGGGCGCGAGTTCGTGCGCGTCAGCCTCGGCGGCGTGCGCGATGAGGCGGAAATCCGCGGCCATCGCCGGACTTACATCGGCTCGATGCCCGGCAAGATCGTCCAGTCGATGAAGAAGGCGAAGAAATCGAACCCGCTCTTTCTTCTCGATGAGATCGACAAGATGGGACAGGATTTCCGCGGCGACCCGTCTTCGGCGCTGCTCGAAGTGCTGGATCCTGAACAGAACTCGACGTTCTCGGATCACTACCTCGAAGTCGATTATGATCTCTCCGACGTCTTGTTCATCACGACGGCGAACAGCCTCAACATGCCGCAGCCTTTGCTCGACCGCATGGAAATCATCCGCATCCCCGGCTACACCGAAGATGAAAAGCGGGAGATCGCGCGCCGGCACCTGATCCCGAAGCTGATGAAGGATCACGGGCTAAAGGCGTCGGAATGGAAGATCGCCGACGAAGGGCTGATGCAGCTCATTCGCCGCTATACGCGCGAAGCCGGCGTCAGAAGCCTTGAGCGCGAACTCGCGCGTCTTGCCCGCAAGGCGGTCCGCGACATCGAGACCGCCAAGACGAAGAAGGTCGAGGTGACGGAAGCAAACCTCGCTGACTATGCGGGCGTTCCAAAATACCGTTACGGCGAGATCGAGACGGACGACCGTGTCGGCGTCGTGACGGGTCTCGCCTGGACGTCGGTCGGCGGCGATATCCTGACGATCGAAGCGGTGAAGATGCCGGGCAAAGGTCGCATGACCCCGACCGGCAACCTGAAAGAGGTAATGAAGGAGTCTGTCTCGGCGGCGTCGTCTTATGTTCGCAGCCGGGCGACGGAGTTCGGCATCGAACCGCCGATCTTCGACAAGACCGACATCCACATCCACGTTCCCGAGGGCGCGACCCCGAAGGACGGCCCCTCGGCCGGCGTCGCCATGGCGACCGCGATTGTCTCGGTGCTGACCGGTGTTCCGGTCCACAACGACATCGCTATGACGGGCGAAATCTCGCTGCGGGGCCGTGTTCTGGCGATAGGCGGGCTTAAGGAAAAGCTCCTTGCCGCGCTCCGCGCTGGCATCAAGACAGTACTTATCCCACAGGACAATGAGAAAGACCTCGCGGAGATCCCCGATAACGTGAAATCGGCCCTCACCATCATCCCGGTTTCAAGGGTTGACGAGGTGCTCGCCAACGCCTTGACGCGAAAGCTCACCGCTATTGACTGGAAGGAGGGGGCGGCGCCGCCGCCAGTCGCAGCGGAGCCAGACGGCGAAGCGGTGGTGACTCACTGACACCAAAATGAAAAACCCGGCGCTCTCGCGCCGGGTTTTTTCATTTTGCTCAATAAGTTGGACGAAGAGCCTAACCCATGACCATGATCGCTGCAGGAACCGCGACCGAAATCGCGGCCACAGCCATCGCGAAGTAGAGGAGCGCGGCGCCGAACCCAGAGCCTGCCGCATGGGCGCTGTGAGATTTCGAAATGACCGCCATTTTCAACTCCTTACTTGTTGATACCGACAAAGCTGGGGAAATCCGCTCCGGTTGTTGTCACTGAAGTGTCATATAACGCACTATTTGCGCTGACGCAATAGGTGCGCCGAAAATTAACCCTTAGACCCCCGGGGCGCCGCGGGGCGCTTTGCCCCAGGCCGGCCGCCTTTGCCCGGGCGACCGGCTCGCTTAAGGAGAAGGGCATGGAAACCCCCCCGGAAAAGAGGGCCGTCGCCCCCGACGATTGCCGCGTGATGGAAGAGGTCCGGGCAGAGATCGACCGCCTTGATCGGGCGCTCGTAAAGCTGATGGCGGAAAGGCAGGCCTATATTGAAGCTGCGGCGCGCATCAAGGACCGCCAGGACGAAGTTCGCCTCGAATGGCGGATCGAGGATGTGGTCGCCAAGGTGCTCGCCGCGGCCGCCCGGGAAGGCCTGTCGCCGGAAATCGCGGAGCCGGTCTGGCGTCTGCTGATCGACCGCTGCATTGCGCATGAGCGTGAATCATGGCGGCTCTTTCATGAAGCCCAGCCGAAGCGGCGAGCGTACTGAGGCGGCTGGCGATTTCAAAGAAGTGCTTTTGCTACGGGGTCGTCCGCGTCCCGCCTAATTCAATTGCGCCGGATTGGGCGCCCTGATCGATCGAAAGGCCCATGCCATGAACAAGAACGA
>CAZNXR010000242.1:0-4204 GCA_964576815.1 uncultured Caulobacterales bacterium
ATCCATCGCCGACTCGGATTATCCAGAACGTGCTCTAGTTAGCCGCACCACCGTTCAACGGCGCCGTCTTCAACCGCAAGACCTTCCTCCAGAAGGGCCGCCCCGACGTCGTCGCCTTCCGACGTTTCAACCCGCGCGACGACGCGCCCGCCATATTTGTCGTTGACGACATCGCGGAGCGTCACCTCGCCGACCCCGAGCATCCGCTCGACGAAGGCTTTCGCTTCTCGCGCGCGTTCCTTTTCAGCGACGCAGCGCGGGCGATAGATTTCCGGCGCATCAACCCCCGCGATGCGCACCGACACCGAAACGCTGTGCCCGACCCAGATTCGCGCCGTGACGCGCACCGTGTCGCCGTCGATAACGCGCTCAACTGTGGCGGCCACCGGCCCCTCAATGGGACCGGCGGCGGCCGGGACCGATAAAACCAGCAAGGAAACGAGCAAAGGGCGGTTTGCAACCATGGCGTGCATCATGGCACGTTCATGCTATGTTCGCAACCATAGATTGCAGTCAATTCAGAAATCGACCGCCCGGCCTTTCCGTTCCCAGTCGCCATAGCGGGTCGGTTCGGGACCTGCGGGGCCGCCTTGTTCGGGCGGGGATAAGACCTTCGCGGACGCCTTGCGCCGGGCCGCCGCTTCCTTCAGCGCGCGCCGCGCCGCCGGCGTCAGCGTAACGCCGGGCGCCGCTCCTTCGATGTCATCATCGTCATCGACCGTCATATTGAAGCGCCTCGCCGCGATTCACATATAGGCGGCTCGCTTGAGAGCCGCAAAGGGACAAGATGAGCCACCTTCGCACCTATATCCTTCTCGCCGCACTGACCGCGATCTTCGGCGCCGTCGGCTTTGCGATCGGCGGATCGGGCGGCATGATGATCGCGCTCGCCGTCGCGGCGGCGACCAACGTCTTCACCTATTGGAACGCCGACAAGATCGTCCTGCGCATGTACAAGGCGCAACCGGTCGACGCCTCGCATCCTTCCGGCGCCGTGCGCCGCTATGTGCAGATCACCGAGCAGCTGGCCGAGCGGGCGGGCCTGCCGCGCCCGGTCATCACCGTCATCGACAACGATCAGCCAAACGCCTTCGCGACCGGGCGGAACCCGGAAAACGCCGCCGTTGCGGCGACAACAGGTCTATTGCGCATGCTGACCGAAGAGGAAATCGCAGGCGTGATGGCGCATGAACTGGCGCATGTGAAAAACCGCGACACGCTTGTCATGACCGTCACCGCGACGGTCGCGGGCGCGATCACGACGCTCGCGAATTTCGCAATGTTCTTCGGCGGCAATCGCGGGGGCAACGGGGGCGGCAACATCATCGCCTCGCTCGCCATGATGATCCTCGCCCCGATGGCCGCGGCGCTGGTGCAGATGGCGATCAGCCGCGGCCGCGAATATGAGGCGGACCGTGTGGGCGCCGAGATCCTCGGCCGCCCGGAGGCGCTCGCCTCGGCGCTCGCCAAAATTTCGAACGGCGCGGCGCGCATTCCGAACGAAACCGCGGAGATGCACCCGGAAACCGGCCAGCTGATGATCATAAACCCCCTGTCCGGGCGCGGCGCCGACAACTTGTTCTCGACCCATCCGGCGACGCAGAACCGCATCGACAAGCTGATGGCGATGGCGGGCGCCAGCGCTCGTCGCGCCGGCGGCGGTCCCTGGGGTTAACGCCTGCTTAACGCGGCCGGAAGAATCCGCCAATTTTAGACGTGCTTTAAGCGCTCCCTTTACGGCCCGGCGACTAAGCTTCGCTCCGGTTGAGGGAGCGCTTTTTCATGCGCATTGATTTCGCGACGATCGGCGGCATCGTCGCAGGTCTTTTTGTCGTCGGCGTCGCGATCGTGCTGTCGGGCTCGGTCGTGGTCTTCTTCAATGCGCCGAGCATCCTCATCGTCGTCGGCGGCGCGGCGGCGGCGACGCTTCTCCGCTTTCGCCCTGATATCGTCCTGACCGCGCTTGCGACCGGCGCGCGCACTGCTTTCCTTGAGCAAGCGCGCGATCCCGGCGCGCTGCTCGACGAGATCCGCACGCTTGCGCAGGTGATCCGCCGTCAGGGGCCGATGGCGCTGGAGCGCACGCCCGTCTCCGAACCCTTCCTCGCGCGCGGCAAACAGATGATCGCCGACGGGCTGTCGCCGGCGGACTTGCGTGCGCAGATGACCCGTGAGCGCGACCTTGAAATCCAGCGCCTCGTCGACGGCGAGCGCATTTTCCGTGCAATCGGCGAGGCCGCGCCCGCCTTCGGCATGATCGGCACCGTCGTCGGCCTCGTTCAGATGCTGTCGATGATGGAGGACCCTTCGACCATCGGCCCCGCGATGGCGGTTGCGCTGCTGACAACGCTTTACGGCGCGCTCATCGCCTATGTCATCGCGCTCCCCATCGCCGACAAGCTCGCCTCCAAGTTGGAGACGCAGGAGACCAATCTCTCCCTCATCATCGACGGCCTTGCGCAGGTCGCGGAACGCCGCTCGCCCGACGCGATCACCGACATGCTGATCGTCTACTTGCCCGAAAAGTCGCGCGGGGCCTACGCGCCCGCGATCGCATGAGCGCCCGCCCCGCCGCCGCCAGCAATCGCCGTCGCAACGCGGCGTGGATCATCACCTATGCGGACCTGATGACGCTGCTCGTCTGCTTCTTTGTACTGATCGTTTCTTTTTCGGTGCAGGACCGCACCAAGATGCAAGTCGTGACGGGCTCGATCCGCGAGGCGTTCGGCGTGACGAAAGAACGCCGTTACGCCGGCGAGAAAGATCTCATCGGAACGCCCGACCCGCGCCAGCCTGGGTCGATCGTTGCTGCCGATGCGCCCTCAGGCCAGGCGATCGGGGATACCTTGAGCGCGCGGCCCGCCGCCGGCGCCGAGGGCGTGCGCGGCAATTTCGAGTTTGCGCCCGCCGACCAGCGCCGCTTCGAAGCGGCGAAGGAACGGCTTGAGCACGCGATCCTCCTCAACCCCGTGACGCGCGGGCTCGACGACGCAATCACGATCAATCTCACCGAAGAAGGCCTGCAGGTCGTTATCGTCGATCGCAACGGCGCTGCGATGTTCGCAAGCGGAAGCGCCGAACCCACGGCGGAAGCCGCCGCGCTGATCGCCGAGACCGCGCGCGCGCTTCAGCCTCTGCCGAACCGCCTCTTCATCGAGGCCCACGCCGATGCGACGGGCGCCGGCAGCTATTCACCCTTCGACCTGACGGCCGCCCGCGCGAACGCCGCACGTCGCATCATGGAGGAGACAGGGATGCCAGCTGACCGCATCGCTGGCATTTCCGGCAAGGGCGAGGCATTTCCTCTGTACCCGGAAGACCCCTACGCGGCGGGAAACCGGCGCATCGAGATCAGGCTGGAGGCTGCGGCGCCCCTGCTGCCGGAGAAGCGGCCGCTTTAACGTGCAATGGCGCGTCTTGTGCCGATCGCGCGCTTAGAGCGCTTTTTCGGTCGACTTCCATTCTTTCTTTTTCCGCTTCCTTTCTTCCGCTGACGCTCAAAAAATTCAGTCCCCGCTTCAAAATCTCTTACATTTCCGCGATCGATGTCATCACGTACCTTTCGCTGATTCAGAATGAGCTGAGGGCCAGCGGAGCGAAGGATCACTGTTTCGATTTCACGTTCATGATTTTTCGACCTGATAATGTAGAAGGAGTAGTAAACGAGTTCACGGGGATAGATTTTTTTGTGTGCCTTCAATCTATTGAAAATCTGCCCTCGGCCGCCGTATCTTGCGGTTCCCATAGAGTCATGCGCCAAATAAACTCCGTTTGTGTTTGGCGCATTTTTCTCCATCCAGCTTCCCACGCTATGCAACGATTCATAGGGCAGCTTGTCTGCCACAAACTCAAATAGTCGATCGACTTTTCCGGGATGTCCTTGCCCTCGCTTAAGCCGCCCTCGAACGACGACCCAACCGTTTTCGTTCCAGAAGGTTTTGTCTTCGACTACCTTCCTCCGGGGACGCATTGAAGTTCTTCGTTTCATCGTCATTTCTCTCCATTCTATTTTCAATGCGCCTCGTCCCAATTGTTTCCCGCTCTCGCATCAACGACGAGCGGCACGGAGAGCGCGAGCGCGGGGAGCGGCGCTTCCTCCATCACCTTGCGCGCGACCTTGATCGTCGCGTCCGCCTCCGCCGCCGGGCACTCGAAGACAAGCTCGTCGTGCACTTGAAGCAGCATCTTCGCCGACAGCCTCGCT
>CAZNXR010000243.1:0-4199 GCA_964576815.1 uncultured Caulobacterales bacterium
CCCGCCCGACAGCATGCGGACATAGGCGTCCGCCTTATCGTCAAGGCCGAGCGCCTTGAGAATCTCCATCGTGCGACGGCTTTTCGCCGGCACGCCGTAAAGACCCGCCTGGATCTCCAACGCCTCTTTCGGCGTGAAGAAGACGTCCATATTGATTTCCTGCGGCACGACGCCGATCGAGGCGCGCGCCTGGCGCGGGTTATCGTCGATGTCGAAGCCCCAGACCGAGACCTCGCCCTCGCTCTTGCGGACGAGCCCCGCAAGAATATTGATGAAGGTCGATTTGCCTGCGCCATTGGGGCCGAGGAGGCCGAAGATAGACCCCTGCGGAATGGTGAGATCGACGCCCTTCAACGCTTCTTTTGCGGGCGCTTTCTTGGTGGCGGCGTAGGTTTTTTTGAGGCCCCTTGCGGAAATGGCGGCGGTCATAGCTTTCGGCTTTTGTCGGCACTGGTCGTTACCACAGACCGCGACGCTTGAGCGAGGCTTGACGGCGCGCGCAAAGGAAAGAATGAGACAGCGTCTTTTCAGGATCAAAGCCCATGGCCGACAGCAAGGCCGCGCCGCCCCCGCCGGAAGTCATCTATGTGAGCGCGCGCCGCGTCGCCTGCGACGGCGGCGGCGGGGCGCTTGGGCACCCAAAGGTCTGGTACGCGCTCGAAGACGGCGAGGCCGAGTGCGGCTATTGCGACCGGAAGTTTGTCTACGCGCCGGAGAAGGAAGGGATCGAATAGTCAATCGTGAATGGTGAATGGTGCAATCGAAGGCCGGCTCGGCCATTCACCATTCACGATTGATTATTCACCCTCTTTCTTCGCCAGCCGCACCAGATCTTTCGCTTTCGGCGGCGCCGATTGCAGGATGGCGGCGCGGAAGATGCGGCCCATGATCCGTGCAAAGAAGATCGCGAAGGCGAGCATCAGGGCGGTCGCGCCGATTATCTCAAGGATCGGCGGGTCCGCCGCCGCGCGCATCATCACCGCATAGGGCGTGTAGATCGGTATCCAGGTGAGGATCGTCGCGACCAGGCCGTTCGGGCTCTGGAACACCACGGGCATGAAGGGAAGCGGCGCGAAGATGAGGATCATCACCGGCCCCATGAAGCTCTGCGCGTCCTGCAAGGAGTTCGACATCGCGCCGATGGCGAGGAAGATCATCGCAAAAATCGCATAGGCGCAAAAGAAATAGAAAAGATAGACGGCGAGGAAATGGCCGCTGAAGAGGACGGTCAGAATATCACGCGCCGCCGCGCCTTCATCTCCGCCCGCAACGGCGAACAGGGCGCCGGTAAGCAGAAAAATCGCCGGCATGGTGAGCCCGACCGCAGCGATGCCGATCAGCTTGCCGAGCATCAGCTGGTTTGCGGTGACGGAGGAGAGTAGAATTTCGACGATCTTGTTCGACCGCTCCTCGATCGTGTTGGTGAGGAGCAGATTGCCGACCCCGAAAACGACGACGAGCAGCATGTAGGTCAGCGCCGCCGGGATGAACGCCGTTCTGAGGCGGTCGGCGTCTTCAAGCTCCCCGGCGCCGTCCTTGCCGGGATCGAAGGCGACGAGCGGCGCATCGACATCGGCGAGCGCATCAAGCGCAGCCGACTCCAGCCCGACGCCGGCGGCGAATTTCCGCCGCGCCGTCGCGGTCAGCGCGCGCGACACGGCGAATTCAAGTCCCGGGTCGGTGAGGTTCTTTGACCAGTATTGCGCATCCGCGCCGCTCGCCTCTCCGGTATAGTCGGCGGGAATGATGACGGCGGCGAAAAGTTCTTGGCCGGCCGGCCATGGCTCTTTGCCAAGGAGAAAGGGCTTCATCCGCTCCGCTGCTTCGGCGGGCGAAAGACCGGGTTCGACGACGTCTGTCGTGTCCAGCCGAACAAACGGACGTTTTGGCGCGCTGAAGAGAGGCACGCCGCTGCGCAAGGCGGGACGCACGATCTCAAGGCCGGCGTCAACGCCGCCTGCTTCGGCGAACCTTTCCATGCGCGCAAAGGTCACCGCATCCGGCGCGAAAGGCGCCGGCAATTCCGCCGCCTTCATTTTGGCGGGGTCGAGCGCAATGCCGACCCACTGGTCCCAGGCGTTCAGCGTCTCGCGCCGGTGCTGCCTGTCGATCTCCTTGTCGATCGCTTCGACATAGCCGCCGGCGGCGTCGATGACGACGAAGGCGCGCGTCGGTCGGGAGGTTTCGAGAAAGCCGATGGCCGCTGCGCCAAGCACGACAATCAGCGGAAACAAGATGAGGAACATCAGAAATCCGCGCGAGAGCACATATTGCTTGTATTCGCGCCAGGCGATGAGGAGCACGGGCTTCATGCCGCCTTTTCCCCGTTCGCATCATCGCCGGCGAGCGCGACGAAGATGTCGTGGAGCGAAGCGCCGGCATATTCGAACCGCGTCATTCGGACGCCTGCTTCGAAAGCGGCGGTAAGGACAGCGGAAGGATCGGCGCCGGGCTTCAGATCGATCACATAGTCGTTCGCGCCGGCGTCTTCCGATTTAAGCGTGATTGCGAGGACCCCCGGGACGCTGGCGAGCACCGAGACGTCATCGACGGTGCGGACGAGAAGGCGCGGCGGAAACAGGCGTCGCGCTTCCTCCAGCGTTCCGTCGAACTGCTTTCGTCCCTTGGCGAGGATGATGAAGCGGTCGCAGAGCCGTTCGGCGTGTTGCATCGTGTGGGTCGAAAAGATGATCGTCTTTCCTTGCGCCTTCAGCTCACGGATCAAGTCTTCGAGCGTCGCCTGGTTGATCGGATCAAGGCCGGTGAAGGGCTCGTCGAGAATGAGAAGTTCCGGGTCATGGGCGATGGTCGCGAGAAGCTGGACCTTCTGCGCCATGCCCTTCGACAGCGCTTCGTTCTTCGAGCGCGCGAAGGGGCCGAGACCAAAGCGGTCAAGGAGCGCTTTCGCGCGCGCCTTTGCTTCCTTTTCCGGTACGCCTCTGAGACTTGCGAAATAGGCGATCGTCTCGGCGGCGCGCATCTTGCGGTAAAGGCCCCGCTCCTCCGGCAGATAGCCGATGCGATGGCGCACCTTGATCGCGGAAGGACTTCCCAGGACCTCGATGCGTCCCGATGACGGCGCCGCGATCTCAAGGATCATCCGCAGCGTCGTCGTCTTGCCGGCGCCGTTCGGACCGAGGAAGCCGAGGATCTCGCCCTTGTTGACGGTGAAGGAAAGGCCGTCGACCGCGGCGAACGCGCCGAACCGCTTGACGACACGGTCAAGAACAAGCGCCGGCGCGGTCATTGAACGCCCCTCCCACGAGAGGGAGATGGTGGGTTCGACGGGGTTAACAAGGCGTTGACGCCGGGCAGGGCGGCCGGTTCAGGTTTTGTCACCGCGCCAGAGCATCCTCAATCAGCTGCGCCGTCGCCGCCGCGCCGTAGATCCTAGCGAAGGGGCCCATGCGCGGGCCTTCGCTCGCGCCGAACACGACTTCGTAGATCGCGGCGAACCAGTCGCGCAGGTTCTTCTCGTAGTCGTTCGCCTTGCCCGTATCGAAGGTCGCGGTCTGGTAGGCGTCTTCCTCCGCGCCGTCGCCGATTTCGCGGAGCTTGCCGGCGAGCATGGCGAGCGCCGCGCGTTCATGCGCCGTCGGCGCCCGGAAGACGCGGGTCGGTGCGATGAAGCGCTCGAAATAGCGCGCGGCGTAGACGGTGAGCGCGTCTGCGGCGGCGAGTTCTTCCTCGCTCGCCATCGGGCGGTATTTGCGGATGAAGCCCTTCAAGACCTCGACATCCCCGCCGACCGCGGAGACGAGCGAAATGAGCATCGCGAAGGAGACCGGCGACGGCTTTTCGGGCGGCGCGCCGCCATGAATGTGCCAGACCGGATTGTCGAGCGCCTTGGCGCCCTCCTGCGCCGGATATTTCTCGACATGCATCCAGTATTCGTCGAGCGTCTTCGGGATAACGTCGAAATAGAGCTTCTTCGCTGCTTTAGGGTTCTGGAACATGAACAGCGACAGGCTTTCGGGGCTGGCGTAGGTGAGCCATTCCTCGATCGAAATGCCGTTGCCTTTCGTCTTGGAGATTTTCTTTCCCTGCTCATCGACGAACAGCTGATAATTAAAGCCGGCGGGCGGCTCGCCGCCTAGCGCCTTGACGATGCGGTTCGAGAGACGCACGGATTCGGTCAGGTCCTCGCCCGCCATTTCGTAATCGACGCCGAGCGCGAACCAGCGCCCCGCCCAGTCCGC
>CAZNXR010000244.1:0-4193 GCA_964576815.1 uncultured Caulobacterales bacterium
CTCACCGCTCCAGCACGCGGAGCGCGCGGTCATCGTGGCGGCGAACGATTTCGACTCGATTTTCGCCATGAACCGCATCGTCTCGGCGATCGAGGCGAAGGCGAAGAACTATGAAGTGCGCGTCGCCGGCGTCATCGCCAATCGTAGCGCCGCGACCGACGAGATCGACCGCTTCGCAGCGGCGACCGGCCTTCGCCGCCTGGCGCATTTTCGGGATCTCGATGAAATCCGGCGCTCGCGCCTCAAGAAGTCGACGCTCTTCGAAATGGAGGAGACGCCGGCGCTGCGCGAGGTGAAGGCGGACTACCTCGCACTCGCCGAAACGCTGTGGGCGGGCGTCGAGCCCTGCCCGGCGAAGCCGATGAAGGATCGCGAAATTTTCGATTTTCTGGGGTTCGATTGATGAGCGAAAGCCTTTCCCTTTCCGGCTATCAGGCGCGGCGCGGCGAAATCGAAACCTATTTCGACCGCACCGCCGCCGACGCCTGGGCGAAGCTGACCTCTGACGCGAAGGTGTCGGGTATTCGCGCGACCGTCCGCGCGGGGCGCGACGCCATGCGCAAGACGCTCCTCTTCTGGATGCCGGCGGACCTCAAGGGCGTGCGCGTTCTAGACGCCGGCTGCGGCGCAGGCCAGCTCGCCATTGAAGCGGCGCGGCGCGGCGCCGATGTCGTCGCGGTCGATGTCGCCGGCACGCTTGTCAACCTTGCGCGCGAGCGCGCTGCGAAAGAAACCTTCGCCGGGTCGATCGACTTCCGCACCGGCGACATGCTGAGCGCCGATCACGGCGCCTTCGACTATGTCGTCGCCATGGATTCGCTCATCCATTACGACGCGGCGGATATCGTCCGCGTGCTCGGCGGCCTTGCGCCGAGAACACGCGGCGCCGTCCTCTTCACCTTCGCGCCGAAGACGGCGGCGCTCTCCGCCATGCACGCGGCCGGCAAGCTCTTCCCGAAAGCCGACCGCGCGCCTTCGATCCGTCCCGCCGCCGAGGCCGCGCTCCGCCGCAGCGTCGCAGAGGCGCAGTCGCTCAAGGGCTGGACCGCCGCGAGAACGAAAAAAATATCGAGCGGCTTTTACACGAGCCAAGCGATGGAGCTGAGGCCGCAATGACCGTCGATCTCGCCGCGCGGAAGGAGGCATGGAGGCGCGCGATAGCGCACCTTCTGCCGTTCGCCGATGCGGCGAGCGAGACGCTGCCTTTGCCGCGCCTCCTCCGCCTGTCGCTGTTCCAGGTTTCCGTCGGCATGGCGATGGCGCTCCTCACCGGCGCGATCAACCGCGTGATGATCGTCGAGCTTGGCATCGGCGCCGCTGTCGTGGCGCTGATGGTGTCGCTGCCGCTGGTCTTTGCGCCCCTGCGCGCGCTCATCGGCCACAAGTCCGACCATCACCGCTCGGTGCTCGGCTGGCGCCGGGGGCCCTATATCTGGTTCGGGTCGATGCTGCAGTTCGGCGGCCTTGCGATCCTTCCCTTTGCGCTGCTCATTCTTTCGGGCGACACCCACGGACCGATCATCGTCGGCGAAATCGGCGCGGCGCTCGGCTTCCTTCTCGTCGGGGCCGGCCTGCACACGACCCAGACCGCCGGCCTTGCGCTTGCAACCGACATCGCGCCCGAAGCCTCGCGGCCGCGCGTCGTCGCCCTTCTCTACGTCATGCTGCTCGCAGGAATGCTCGTCAGCGCGCTCCTCTTCGGCTGGCTGCTCGCCGATTTCACGCAGATGAAACTCATCAAGGTCATTCAGGGCGCGGCGCTCGCGACCATGGCGCTCAACATGATCGCGCTCTGGAAGCAGGAACCGCGCAATGTCGCGCTGACGGCGCCGGACCGCGACCGCCCCTCCTTCGCCGCGGCGTGGCAGGGTTTCGCCGCCGATCCGTCGCGTCGGCGCCTGCTCATTGCGGTCGCGCTCGGCGCAGCGGGCTTTTCGATGCAGGACGTGCTGCTCGAACCTTATGGCGGCGAAGTGCTTTCGCTGACGGTCAGCGAGACGACCGTTCTGACGGCGCTCTTCGCTTTCGGGACGCTTGTCGGCCTTGCGCTCGCCGCACGCGGGCTCTCGCGCGGGATGGAGCCGCATCGCCTTGCTGCGATCGGCCCTCTTGTCGGGGTTTTCGCCTTCTCGATGGTGCTGTTCTCCGATCCGCTCGGTTCGCCGCTTTTGTTCCGAACGGGCACGATCCTGATCGGCTTCGGCGGCGGCATTTTCGCCGTCGGCACGATGACGGCGGCGATGGCGGCGGCGAAGGGCGCTGACGCCGGTCTTGCGCTCGGCGCCTGGGGCGCGGCGCAGGCTACGGCCGCGGGCGTCGCAATTCTTGTCGGCGGGGTCCTCCGCGACGTCGTTGCGCGCCTTGCCGAGACCGGCGCGCTCGGCCCCGCGCTGTCGACGCCCGCCGCCGGCTACGGCGTCGTCTACCACCTCGAAATCCTGCTTTTGTTTTCAACGCTAGTCGCGATCGGGCCGCTCGCCCGCTCGTCCGGCGCCGCTGAAAGAGTAACGCCCAAACCGTTCGGTCTCGCCGCGTTCCCTGGCTGACCGAGAAAAGGAGAACGACCATGTTCAAAGGCTACCTGTTACCCGGCGTCGATCTCGCCGACATTTCTTTGTGGGCGTTCACGCTCTTCTTCTTCGGCCTTATCTTCTATCTGCGCCGGGAGGATCGGCGCGAAGGATATCCGCTCGAAGCCGACACCACCGGCAAGCAGGAACCTTCCGGCACGTTCTGGTTCGCGCGGCCGAAAACCTTCAAGCTGCCGCACGGCAAAGGATCCTATTCGGTCCCGCACGGTCCGCGCGACACGCGCCACCTGGCGCTGAAGCGCAGCGAGCCCTGGCCGGGCGCGCCCTATATCCCGACCGGCGATCCGATGCGCGACGGCGTCGGCCCCGCGTCTTACGCCGAACGCAAGGACTGGCCTGACCTTACCGTCGAAGGCGCGCCGCGCATCGCGCCGCTCCGCGTTGAAAAGCACCTCCACGTCGCGGCGCAGGATCGCGACCCGCGCGGCTTCGCCGTTCTCGGCGCAGACAACAAGTCGGCGGGCGAAGTCGCCGATATCTGGGTCGATCGCTCGGAAGCGATCATTCGCTATCTCGAAGTGAAGCTGCCGAACGCCGGCGGCACGGTGCTGCTGCCGATGACGCTCGCGGTCGTCGATATGAACCGCGCGCGCGTGATGGTCGATTCCATTCTCGCCGCGCAGTTCGCCGGCGTGCCGCGCCTCAGGAATCCTGATCAGGTGACACGGCTCGAGGAAGACAAGATCTGCGGCTACTACGGCGGCGGCAAACTCTACGCGACGCCGCAGCGCGCAGAACCGCTGATCTGAAGGAGGCTGACATGCGCGCACGCGAAATCGACGACGAGACGAACCCCGAGCCCGTACCCGGCCTGCCGGAAAAGCTCCCCGAGGGCGAAGACATCCTGTGGCAGGGATCGCCGGGCTTCGTTGCGCTAGCGATTCACGCCTTCCGCGTGCGCGCGGTCGCCGTCTATTTCGCCGTCATCGCGGCATGGCGTGCGGCGGCGATGGCGTCCTCCGGCGCGACAGGCGCTGAGATCAGCGCCACGATGACCGCCATCGCCGGGTTCTTCGCCGCAGCGATGGTGCTTCTCTTCCTCCTCGCCTTCCTGATGAAGAAAGAGACGATCTACACGATCACCACGCGCCGAGTGGTCATGCGCTACGGCGTCGCGCTCAGAAAGACCGTGAACATCCCCTTCCGCATCGTCGCGGCCGCGGGGCTCAAGAAGCATGGACGCGGCCATGGCGATATCGCGCTCGCCCTCGCCGGCCCTGACCGCATCGCCTATCTGCACCTGTGGCCGCATGCGCGCCCGTTCAAATACGGCAAGGCCGAGCCGACGCTGCGCGCAATTCCGGACGCCGAGCGCGTCGCCGCAACCCTCGCCGACGCCGTGAAGGCCGCCGGCGTCACCGTCAGCCAGTCGTCCGCCGCACGGACCTTCGAGGCGCCCGCGCTGACAGGCGCCGCCGCGCCGGCCGCAGCCTGAGGAGAAAGTCATGAGCGCCGCCCATCATCCACATTCCCTGAGGGTTCCGCTGATTGGGGCCGGAATTCTCATTTCTTTCGTGCTGACGATAACGACGATCGCGCAAGCGACAGGCGTCGGCAAATGGCGCGCCGAATTCGGCGCGCCGGCGCAGTCGCTGTCGCTTT
>CAZNXR010000245.1:0-4190 GCA_964576815.1 uncultured Caulobacterales bacterium
ACCCGGCTTGCGAAATCGCTGGGGCCGGGACGCGCGGCGGCGATCTACCGGCGTCTCACCGCGAACACCATTGCACATGCGGCGCGCGGGGACTGGCGTACGGTTCTCGCCGTCGATCCCGCTTCTGCGCTCACCGGCTATGAAAATCTCTGGCCGCGCCGGTACGCACGCGTCCAGCAGGGTCTCGGCGATCTCGGCGTCCGCATGCGCCGGCTTTTCGACGGGGCGCCGAGGGGCCCCGTCATCATCATCGGCTCGGATGCGCCGCTACTGCGCGCGCGCCATATCCGCGCAGCGTTCAAGGCGCTCGACGGGGCGGATGCCGTCTTTGGACCGGCGGACGACGGCGGCTATTGGCTGATCGGGCTTGCACGACGGCGTGGGCGAGCGCCGGCCTTTGAAGGCGTCCGATGGTCGAGTGAACATGCGATGGGGGATACAGTTAATGCCATGCCTGAGTTTTGGCAGATCAGCTGCCTCGACCGCTTGGCCGACATTGATGATTGCGGAGATCTTGCCGCAGCTGGTCCCCGCGCGCTGATGCGCTCGCTCTCCATGCGCCTTCATCGAACGCTCCCGAAAGGGTGACATCACCGATTCCCGATGCTACGAATCGCAGCGGAGAGAGGTGTTGCTTTGCAGGAAATTCGTCGAGGGCGCGTCGTTACAAGGTTAACGCGCGTAGGGTCGCTTGCGGCAAGTTTGTCCGCTGGCATGTTCGGTCCGGCATTCGCCGGCGAGGAGACAGTTTCTGTCGCGCCGGATGGGACCGACCAGGTGCTTGTCGAAGGGCGTCGGCGCGAAAGCGGCGGACTTGATCGTCTGTCCGCGCCAGTTATTGAAACGCCGCAATCGATCAGCACGCTGTCGAGCGAGGAGCTTTCCGACCGAAACATCGGCAATCTCAATGACGCCTTGCGCTCGATTCCGGGCGTCACCATCGGCGCAGGTGAGACGAGTTTTCAAGGCAACAACGCGTTCTTGCGAGGATTCACGACGCGCAATGACCAGTTTCTCGATGACCTTCGCGATTACGGCTATTTCTTTCGCGATACGTTCAACGATGAGTCGATCGAGGTTTACAAAGGGCCGTCCTCCGTCCTCTTCGGCCGCGGCTCGACGGGCGGCGTCATACACCGTGTCAGCAAGGCTCCCACGGAAGATAATTTCGCCAATCTCGAAATTACGGGCGGCTTGGAAGGCACGCGGCGCGCCGTCGCCGACGCCAATGTCGCACGCGGCGCCGCGGCTTTTCGCTTGAATGCAGTAGCGCACCGATCCGAGATCGAGGATCGGGACTTTGCGCTCGCCGAGCGCTGGGGCCTCGCGCCGTCCTTCACGCTGGGGCTTGGGCGGGCGACGTCGTTCACGCTCAGCTATCTGCACCAGGAAGAAGACAATCGGCCGGATTACGGCGTGCCCTGGTTTCCGGGCCGGATCGACAATCCGGGGTTTCCCGCACCCGTCGAGCGGTCAAACTATTACGGGTTCACGGACGATTATTTCGACACGAATGTCGATCTCGGCACGGCTCGCCTGAGCCATTCCTTCAGCGAAGCGCTGCAACTGCGCTTGCGGGCGCGCATCTCACACAACACGCGGCGGTTTCGCTATTCCGAGGCGATTATCCCGGCGTCGACGCCGCCGGGAACGCCGCTCGAAACCATCACGGCGAGCGTCAATCTTTTCGAGGGCTTTTCAACGGACGAATTCCGGCAGGTTCAGTCCGACATAAACTGGAAATTCAGGACAGGTCCTTTCGATCATACGCTCATCGCCGGCGCCGAAGCGGGTTTCGAAGGATCGGAGCCCGTCTATGTCACCAACACTAACGTGCCGACCATCTCCCTGACGGCGCCGGTGACGGTCGCCTATGACAGCACCGTCAGCCAGTTTGTCCGCCTTCGTGCGGACAGCGAAGCGCGTTCGATCGGCCTCTTCGCGGTCGATACGGTCAAGATCGGCGATACCGTCAGTCTCATTGCAGGAATAAGATGGGACCGGTTCGCGGCGGATTACCAAAGCACGGGTTTCAATTCGTCCGGGGCCGCAACTGACAGCACTGTAGTCGATCGCGTCGATAAAGATCTTAGCTGGCGCGCTGCGCTCGTCGTCGAGCCCGCTGACGGCCTGCACCTTTACGCCGCCTACGGAAATTCCTTCAATCCGTCCGGCGAGGGCATCGAGGGTTTCATTTCCGCCGGCCGCTCGGTCGCGCAAGCAAACATCAATCTTGACCCGGAAACGGCGGAGAGCTTCGAGATCGGCGCAAAATACGCCCTATTCGGCGGCGCGGGCCTTCTGACGGTGTCGGCCTTCCGCACCGATAAGGACAATGTTCGCGTTCCCGACCCGGCGACGCCGGGCTTCAATTCGCTGGGCGGACGCCAGCGCGTCGATGGCGCGGAACTCGAGATCAGTGCGGGGCTCGATCGGTGGCGAATCCGTGGAGGCTACACTTTCCTTGACAGCAAGACTCTGGAATCCAGCGCAGCAGGCCCCATTGCAGGCGAACCCCTGATTCTAACACCGCGGCACCAGGGCGTTCTTTCGATTTGGCATGACGTGACGCGAGACATTTCAGTCGGCGTCGCCGGTCTCGCGATGAGCGAGCGCCTCGGCCAGAACACGCCGGGCTCGTATCTTGTCGCGCCGGGCTTTGCGATCGTCGATCTCGGCGCCTCCTGGCGGGCGAGTGAAGCCGTCAAGCTACGCGTCAACCTTACCAATCTGTTCGACGAACTCTATTATGAACAGCTTCACCCGGTGCATGTCGTTCCGGGACCTGGCCGGACGGCGACGGCGTCCTTGACGCTGTCGTTCTGACGACCGCAAAAAGGACTGAATGACGGCGCTGCTCACGATCCCCGCCGCTGCTCCGCCCGCAATGTTGGCGACGCTGCGCCGTCGGCTTGAGGGCGCCGCGTGGCGCGACGGGCGCGCGACCTCCGGCAATCTCGATCCGGGCGCAAAGAGCAACGAACAGCTAGGCGAGGACGACCCGCTTGCAGTCGAGCTTGGCCGCGCCATTGTCTCGGCGCTTTACTCAAACGCTACTTTTGTTTCTGCGGCGCTCCCGGCGCGGGTGTCAGCCCCCATCTTCAATCGCTACGACGCCGGCGCGGCCTATGGGCGCCATATCGACGGCGCGATCCGGCCGATGGGCGCAGGACGCATGCGGACGGATCTGGCGGCGACGCTCTTCATCGACGGGCCGGATGACTATGACGGTGGCGAGCTGACGATCGGTTCGACGACTGGCGAACATTCAGTGAAGCTCGCGGCCGGCGATCTCATTCTCTATGACGCATCGACGATCCATCACGTCGCCCCCGTTTCTCGCGGCTTCCGACGCGCCGGGATTTTCTGGGTGCAAAGCCTTGTTCGCGATCCCGGCCGCCGCGCCGTTTTGTTTGACCTCGACAAGTCCGTCCAGCGCTTGCGCGCCATTGACGCAGCGCAAAGCGAAGTCCTGCCGCTGACGGCGGTCTATCACAATCTGTTGCGCATGTGGGCCGATCCGTGATGCAGGCGCCCCGCGGAATTGAAGCCTCCTCGGCGATCGCCTAAAAGCGGGTTCGCGCCGGGAAGACGCCGTCACTCGGCGTTTCTTCGGCGGCGCACCCAAAACAGGAAAGAAAAGCCATGGCGATCTTCACGCACGTTGTTCTTGGTACGAACGACCTCGAACGGTCGAAGAAATTCTACAGCGCCGCCCTCGGCGCGCTCGGATTGAAGCCCATCGGGCCGCTCGGCCAGAACGGTTTCATGTGGGGCGACAAGGGGCCGGAGTTCATGGTCACAAAGCCGGCGAACGGCTTGCCGGCGACCTACGCTAACGGCGGCACGCTCAGTTTTGTCGCGCCCAATCGCAAGGCCGTGCACGCCTTCCACGAAGCGGGCATCGCCAATGGCGGCTCCTGCGAAGGGAAGCCGGGACCGCGCACCTTCACGCCGACCGCTTACGCCGCCTATCTCCGCGATCCGGACGGCAACAAGATCTGCACCTATTGCTTCGCCGCTGAGTGATCGATTGGTCGCGACCCCTCTCCCGGCTGCGGGAGAGGGGATCAGCATCGAATGCGTTCAGCGCAGGACGGCCGCCGCATGCGAATCCTGATTTCAATCGTGCTCTTCTTTCTTGTCGCTGCGGCCGGCGCCTTTTTCTTCGTTATTCCCAAACGCGTCGA
>CAZNXR010000246.1:0-672 GCA_964576815.1 uncultured Caulobacterales bacterium
GTCATCGATATCGACTGGGCGGCGAAGACGGCGACGATTGAAATTCGCGGCGCCGGAGCGACCTATCTTACGGCGAAGCGCATGTTTGGAGAAAATTGATGGACGGCGAGGCGGCGCGGCAGCGATGGCGCCGCGAAGATGTGGAAGCGCTCTTTGTGCTGCCTTTCGCAGATCTGATTTACCGCGCGCAGACGGTGCTGCGGGCCAATTTCGCGCCGAACGCCGTTCAGGCCTCGCGCCTTCTTTCGATCAAGACGGGCGGATGTCCCGAGGATTGCGGCTATTGCAGCCAGTCCGCGCATTTCAAGACCGGCGTCTCGGCCTCAAAACTCATGGAAACCGGCGAAGTCGTCGCCGCCGCCAAGGCGGCGAAGGCGGAGGGGGCGTCACGCTTCTGCATGGGCGCGGCCTGGCGCGGGCCCCGCGACCGCGACATCCCCGCGCTCGCCGAAATGGTGCGGGAGGTGAAAGCGCTCGGCCTCGAGACCTGCATGACGCTCGGCATGTTGACCGAAGGACAAGCGCGCGCGCTCGCCGATGCGGGACTGGATTACTACAACCACAATATCGACACCGCGCCGGATTATTACGACAAGGTCGTTACGACGCGGACCTTTGACGATCGTATCGAAACGCTTGAGCGCGTGCGCGCCGCGGGCATGAAGGTCTGTT
>CAZNXR010000246.1:682-4153 GCA_964576815.1 uncultured Caulobacterales bacterium
GAGGCATCGTCGGCATGGGCGAGGCGGCGGAGGATCGCATCGGCCTGATCGTCGCGCTCGCCAACATGTCGCCGCCGCCGGAAAGCGCGCCGATCAACGCCCTCGTAGGCGTCGCCGGGACGCCGCTCGGCGCTTCGGCGAGGCTTTCTGCGATAGAATTTGCACGGGTTATCGCCGTCGCGCGCATAACCATGCCGCAGTCGATGGTGCGCCTTTCGGCCGGGCGGGAACAGATGACCGAAGAAGCCCAGGCGCTTGCGCTTCTTGCGGGCGCAAACTCCGTCTTTGTCGGCGACCGGCTGCTGACGGCGTCCAATCCGGGCGAGGCGCGTGATGCATCGCTGTTCGAGCGCCTCGGCGTCGTGCTCGTCTGAAGCTTGTTATGACGCTTCCGCGGCCGCCTTCAGCTTCGCCAGGCCCTTCTCGTAATCGGCGCCGACCATGCCGTCCATGAAGAAGCCCATATAAGTCGACATCGGCTTCATCCATAACGGCACGCCGTCGCGCATTTTCGAGTCGAGCGACCAGACGACTTTCGTCGCCTCGCCTTCCGGCGTCAGCGTCATCGTCGCATCCGCATTGCCCATGTCGCCGAACTCTAGATGGGTGACGAGCCGCGACGGCGGCTCCATCGCCGTCACGGTCTGCACGCCGGCGCCGACATTCGGGTCCTTGCTCGTCCAGCGCATCTGGTGGCCGACGCCCGACCCTGAAATCTCATACGCCGTGTCCGGATCGAGATCGGCCCAGGGCGACCAGCGGCTCCACTGGTTGAAATCCGAAATGAGGGCGAAGACTTTTTCCGGCGGCGCGTTGACGACCACCGAACGCTCGACATGGGCTTTGTCAGGCAAAACGAATCCAAGAGCGACAAGACCGGCCAGCGACGCCACGACAATGCCGATGATTTTCCTGAACATGGCAGGACCTCCCTTCCGCTGCCGCCACACTACGCCTTCGGGCGGGCAATAAGAAACCCGCCCGATGGGGGCGGGTTCTCCGATTGCAGGGAGGAAGGTGCGGCGCGCTACTCCTGCGCGCTTTCCTTAGCCGTGTTGTCGACTTTCTCGGTAATTCTGGCCGACTTGCCGCGGCGGTCACGGAGATAATAAAGCTTGGCCCGGCGAACTTTGCCGCGGCGCACAACCTCGACCGAATGGAGGAGCGGGGAGTGCACGGGAAACACCCGCTCGACGCCTTCGCCGAACGAAATCTTCCGCACCGTGAAATTCTCGTTGAGGCCGGCGCCGGCGCGGCCGATGCAGACGCCTTCATAGGCCTGCACACGCTCGCGGTCGCCTTCCTTCACGCGCACATTGACCTTGAGGGTGTCTCCCGGCGCGAAGTCCGGCACTTTCTTGCCGAGACGCGCGATCTCTTCTTTCTCGAGTTCTTCGATGATGTTCATTGGCCTAGTCCTCTTCCTTGTTGTCCCGCCGGATAGGACCGGAAGGGAAGAGGTCCGGTCGTCGCGCGCGCGTTATCGCTTCAGCCTGACTGCGCCGCCACTCAGCGATCTTCTTGTGGTCGCCTGAGAGCAGCACGGGCGGGATCGCCCGCCCTTCAAAAACGCGCGGCCGCGTATACTGGGGATACTCCAGCAATGGGCCGCCCGCTTTTCCTGACGCCGGGGAAAAGCTTTCCTCCCCCAGCGAAAGTGGCGAGCCCAATACCCCCGGGATCAGCCGCACGCAAGCCTCGATCATGGCCATGGCGGCGATTTCCCCGCCAGCGAGCACGAAGTCCCCGATCGAGACTTCCTCGGCCCCGCGCGCCTCGATGAGGCGCTGGTCGATCCCCTCGAACCGCCCGCAAAGGGCGATCAGCCCTGGCCCGGCGGCAAGCGCGCGCGCCCGGGCCTGGGTAAACGGAGCGCCGCGCGGCGAAAGGCAAAGGAGAGGACGCTCGTTTCGGCTGAGGCTATCGACCGCAGCGGCCAGAATATCCGCCCGCATGACAAGGCCGGCGCCCCCTCCCGCCGGCGTGTCATCGACTGAGCCGTAGGGATTGTCTGAAAAATCACGGATGTTGACGGTGTCGAGGTCCCACAGCCCTTCACCCCGCGCGCGGCCGAGGACGGACGCGTCGAGCGGACCCGGAAAAATCTCGGGGTAGAGCGTCAGCACGGTCGCGCGCCACATCGGCGGCTCCTCCGCGAACGGCCGCTTCAGGGGTTCAGCGCGGCCTCTCCAGCGGCCGGTATAGACACGACCGGCGTGAAGCGATCAACGCCTGCCGGATCGGCATGAGCGGCCGCGGAGACGTCGAAACTTGCTTTAAGCGTCTTCACGCACCCGTCCGCCCCGACAGCGCAGGACGCGCGTTGCAAAAGCGCGCCAACAGATGCGGTTTTCGCTGGCGCGGACACGGGCGGCGTGTCGGGCTTCCAACTGATGACGCCGGCGAAGAAATCGGATGACGTCGCGCAATTCGGCCGGTGAAAGACCGCTTGCACGCGCTTGCGTGTTCCGCTTGCGCCGCTCGCCTCGATCCTGACGCTGGGGCTTCCCGCCGGTCGCCCCAGGATCATCTCCGGCTTTCCCATTTCGCGATAATGAACGGCGACCGGGCAATAACCGTAATAGGTGTTCACCGCGTAGTCGAACGCGTAAAGAACGTGCTGTTCGTCTGCAGGCAGATCAAAGATCATCTCGCGAAACTCGCCCGCCTGCGGCAGGCGGAAGAGCGGCGTCGACTGCGCGGCGAGGCGATTCGCTCCGCCGCTCGCCGCGCCGGCAGGCTGCAACGTCGCCGGCGCCGCAAGATCGGCGGCGTAAATCGTGTAGGAGTCGCGGACGCCGTCGAACTTCAGATCGACGACCTGCGATCGGAACGGCGTTGCGGCGTCGAAGTCGATCCCGCCGACTTGAAGCTCGGCGGCGGCAGGTTCCTTGTCGAGGCGCTGCGCGTAATAGTGCGTATAGGGAATGACGTCGCGCGCCTTTTTCCAGCGGGACAGCCGCCGGCGCCAGTCCGGCGCATAGACGCGGTCGATTTGAAATTCTTCGCGCAACGCCGCGAGAAGATCGTATAGCACCTCCGCGCGCTGGCCCATCTTGTCGCCGTTCGAAAACGGCGACGATAGTCCGTGGGTGTTGACGCCCACGACCTCGCCTTTGGCGTTGATGATCGGGCCGCCGCTGGTGCCGGGCGCCGTGGCCATCCGATGAACGATGAGGTTCCGGCCCGCTACGTCGGCGCTCTGGTCGGCCAGATCGATGGGCGAGACCATCGCGGCGATGACGCCCCGCTCGATGCGTGAGGCCGCGCTCTTGTCCGCAATCCCGGACGTCAAAACGTCAGCGGGAAAGCCGATCACGGCGATCGCATCGCCCGCCTGCAATTTATACAGGTCTTCTTCGGCGGCGATCTTGAGATCCGGACCGAGGATGTTCGCGCCGGTATCGACGTCGATCGGATCGACGATCAGAAGCGCCGCGTCATTTGCGTAATCGGCGAGCGCGATCGCGC
>CAZNXR010000247.1:0-4149 GCA_964576815.1 uncultured Caulobacterales bacterium
CGCGATCAAGATAAAATCCAGCGACGACTTCCGGAAACGCCATCACCGGAATGGCCACGAGCATGATTGCGACGATCGAGAGCCCGACCGTCAGCGCCGCTGCACGCCTGACGCGGGGAAAATCCCGCGCACCTGCCGCGAGGCCGACGCGCACGCCGCCCGCCATCGAAAGACCGAGGGGCGCCATGAAGGCGATCGACGCGACATTGAGCGCGACCTGATAGGCAGCAACTTCATTGATGCCGATGCGTCCCATGAGAAAGACGCAGGCGTTGAACAGCATGCCCTCGAAAGCGATCGTAACGCCGATCGGCCAACCAAGGCGCACGACCTCTCGCAGTCGCGGCCAATCGGGCTTCATGACTTCATGGAACAGCGCAAAGCGCTGCGCGCGCGCGTCCGCCCGAATGAAAACCACCAGCGCGATGAACCCGAGCAGGTTGACGACGGACGATGCGATGCCGGCGCCGACAAGCTCAAGCCGCGGAAACCCCCAATTTCCGTAGATGAGAAGCCAGTTAAGGCCGGCGTTCGCCAGCGTGGTGCACAGGACGATGATGAGCGGCGCGCGCGTTTCACCGATCGCCGCCAGGAAATTCCGCAGCACGAGCGTACCCATCGCGAACGCCCAGCCGGGCGCGAGCGCGACCACATAGGGCCCGGCAAGCTCTGCAAGGCGCATGGGTTGGCCTAGCGCGGCCGCGATCGATTCCGTCAACAGGAAAACGAGCAGCACCGCCGGCGTCATCAGGGCGATCGTCCATAACCCCATGCGCACTGACAGGCGGACATCGGCGGTGTTGTTCTCATCAGCCCCGAGCGCCTGGCTGACTAGGGGCGACACCGCCATCGCAGGGCCGAGCCCGAACAGCCAGGCGACGAAGAACACGACGAGCCCCAACGACGACGCCGCGAGGGGTTCCGGGCCGAGCCGCCCGATCATCAGCGCATCGACGGTGAGGACTGAGTACTGGACAACCTGCGTCGCCGCCATCGGCAGGCCGAGCGCCAGCAGCGCGGCGAGTTCTGCCCGCCACGCCGCACGAGAGCCTCGCTGCGCCGCAACCGGCGTTTCCATGGGAACCCGCAACCGTCAGAAAAAGGGCGTGACGCCTAGGCCGCGCGCGACGCGAAGTCAATTACGGGGTCTAGGATCGTGCGGCCAGCAGGGCTTAATTGCGCGATGAAACGAAGGGGCAAGTCCAATGAGAGGTCTTCTTATCGCCGGCGCCGCGATTGCGGCGATCGTGGGGCCGGCGTTCGCCGAGGACAAGAAGGACGAAAAAAAGTGGGACGTCGCGGCGCCGCCGATGACGATGCGCAAGGTGTCGATCGATGTCGATGAAGGCACCTGGATGAACGTCGATGTGAGCCCGGACGGGCGAACGATCGCCTTTGATCTTCTCGGCGACATTTATACGATGCCGGTCGCGGGCGGTGCGCCGACGCGGATCGCCGCGGGCCTTCCCTTCGAAATGCAACCGAAATTCTCGCCGGATGGATCGAAGATCGCCTTCACTTCCGATCGCGGCGGCGGCGACAATCTCTGGATCATGAATCGCGACGGGTCGGACAAGCGGCCCGTAACGAAGGAGACGTTCCGACTGCTGAACGCTCCCGACTGGTCGCCGGACGGGCGCTATCTGATCGGGCGCAAGCATTTTACGACAGGACGCTCGCTCGGCACCGGTGAAATCTGGATGTACCATCTCGGCGGCGGCGACGGCGTCAAGCTCGTTAAGAAGCCGAACGAATCCTACCAGAAAGAACTGGGCGAGCCCGTCTTCGCGCCGGGCGGCCAGTCCATATACTTTTCGCGCAATACGACGCCCGGCGACACGTTCCAGTATGCGCAGGACTCCAATCGCGAAGTCTTCGCGATCGACCGCTTCGACATCGCCACCGGCGAAACGACGCGCATCGCCGGCGGCGCCGGCGGCGCCGTGCGCCCGACGCCTTCGCCCGACGGAAAATGGCTCGCGTTCATCAAGAGAGAGCGGACGAAGTCCAAGCTTTACCTCAAGGACCTGACGACCGGCGCCGAGCGCAAGATCTATGATGCGCTCGATCAGGACGTGCAGGAGACTTGGGCCGTGCACGGCGTCTACCCGGCGATGGACTGGACGGCGGATTCGCGCAGCGTCGTGTTCTGGGCGGGAGGCAAAATCCGGCGCGTGACGACGGACGGCGCGGCGAGCGTCATTCCCTTCCGCATCGCAGACGACCGCGACGTCATCGATCCGCCGCGTCCGGCGGTCGAAGTGTCGCCTGACGCCTTTGACACGACGGCGCCGCGCTTTGCCGCCATCGCGCCGGACGGGCGCAGCGCCGTCTTCGAGACGCTCGGCAAGCTCTATGTGAAATCACTGCCGAACGGCGCGCCGCGGCGCCTCACCGGATCGGAGCAGGAGTTTGAGCTCTTCCCCTCTTACTCCCGGAACGGCGATCGCATCGTTTATGTGTCGTGGACGGATGACGGCATGGGGGTCATCCGCACCGTGTCGGCGAGCGGAGGCGGCGGATCGGCGGTTACAGGAACGCCGGGCGTCTACCGGCGCCCGCGTTTCTCGCCCGACGGGCGCACGATCGTGTTCGAAAAGGGCGCGAGCGGGGATCGCCTTTCGGGCCGCTATGCCGAGGCGCCGGGTATTTATCGCATTCCTGCCGGCGGCGGCGCGATGACGCGCGTGACGGCGGACGGCGCCAATCCGCATTTCGGCGCCGACAATGACCGCATTTTCCTGTCGGTTTTAGAAGAACGGATTCCGAAACTCGTCAGCGTAGATTTGAACGGCGAGGCGCGCCGCGTTCATGCGACAGGCGATCTTCTCGCCGATTATCAGGTCTCGCCGGACGGCAGGCACCTCGCCTTCCGTGAAAACTGGGCGGCCTATGTCATGCCGATGACGGCAGGCCCGCAGGAGATCGGGGCCGGAAAGTCGGCGAGCGCGGTTCCGGTCGTCAGGGCGAGCGCCGGCGGCTCGGCGTTTCTCGGCTGGACGAACGCCGGCGCGGTGCACTGGTCGCTCGGGCCGACGCTCTACGCCGCCGCGCTCAAGGACATGATCCCGGCGGCGCCGGCTGATCCCGAAGACAAACAACCCAAGAAATTCGCGCCGCCGACATCAGGCGTTTCCCTGTCGATGCGCGTCGCGGCCGACAAGCCGAAAGGCGTCACCGTCATTCGCAATGCGCGCATCGTCACCATGGCGGACGCGAACGGCGGCGTCATCGAGAACGGCCATATCGTCATTCGCGGCGATCGCATCGCCGCCGTCGGCGCGGGTGAAGCGGCCTATCCGGCAGGCGCGCGCATCATCGACGCAGCCGGCAAGACAATCGTCCCCGGCTATATCGACGCGCATGCTCACGGCGCGCAGGGCGAGGACGGGATCATTCCGGAACAGAACTACACGGCGATCGGGCACCTCGCCCTCGGCGTGACGACAGTCCACGACCCGTCAAACGACGCGACCGAGATTTTCCCGGCGATGGAACTCCAGCGCACGGGGCGCATCCTGGCGCCGCGCCTCTTCTCGACCGGCGACGTCGTTTATGGCGCGAAGGCGCCGGGCTTCTTCTCGGAGATCAACGACTACGACGATGCGCTGGCGCATGTGCGTCGTCTCAAGGCGCAGGGCGCACGCTCGGTGAAGAACTACAACCAGCCGCGCCGCGACCAGCGCCAGCAGGTCGTCGCCGCCGCCATCGCCGAGAACATGACGGTCGTCGCCGAAGGCGGGTCGCTGTTCACCATGGACTTGTCGTTGATCGCCGACGGCAACTCGACGCTGGAGCACAACATCCCGCAGGCCGTTCTCTATGAAGATGTTCTGTCATTCTTCGCGCAGACGAAAGTCGCCTATACGCCGACACTCGTCGTCACCTATGGCGGCCTCGCCGGCGATCCTTACTGGCGGTATGCGACGGATGTCTGGACGCATCCGATCCTGTCGAAACATGTGCCGCCCCACGTGCTGCAACCGGCGAATGTCCGCCGCACCAAGGCGCCGGAGGAAGACTTCGTCGACCGGGTAAGCGCGCGCGAGTCGAAGAAACTCGCCGATCGCGGCGTCATGGTGTCGATCGGCGCGCACGGCCAGGAGGAAGGCCTCGGCTCGCACTGGGAGATGTGGTCCTTCGTGCGCG
>CAZNXR010000248.1:0-4135 GCA_964576815.1 uncultured Caulobacterales bacterium
CGGTGTCGACCCCTCGCGCATCGTGCTCGCGGGCTGGTCGCACGGCGCCTGGTCGGTGATGGATTATTTCGCGCTTGAGGGCGCGAAGCGAGCGCCAGCGTCTCTGAAGGCGCGGCCGGCGCCGGCGACGGTCGCCGGCGCGGTGCTGTTCTATCCTTATTGCGGCGAGGGAACCTGGTCGCGGCTGCGGGCCTGGGCGCAATCGCCGGCGACCATGATGTTCGTCGCCGGGCGCGACTCCGTCGTCTCGCCCGATGAATGCAGGACGACGGCGAAGAAACTCCAGCGCAACGGCGTTGAGGTCGATCTTGTCGACTATCCGAACGCCGATCACGCCTTTGACGACGCGACGCTGCTCGGCGGCCCTTACTCCTATTTTTACGACGAGGCGGCGGCGAAGGATTCAGAGCGCCGGGTAAGCGCCTTTCTGACGGCGATCGCCGCTCAAAAATAGAGGGCGCTCCGTTTAGCGGGGCGCCCTTCGTCAAGAATAACGGCAGTTCAGCCGGCGTTCGGGAAACAGGCGGCGATCGCCGCTTTGGTCTCGTCGTCGGCCGATTCGAGGTCGGCGGGCGATTCGATTTCGGCGATTGCAGCCGCGAGCCCGGCGTCCTTGGCCGCCGCATCGCCGAGACATCCGCAGCCCGACGGATCGCCGCCATTTTCCTCGACATAGGCCTTGCAGGCTTCCGTCGTCTCATTGGCAAAGGCGGGCGCGGCGAACGAGACAATGAACGCAGCGGCGAGAACCGGTTTCAGCATTTTTGTGTTTCCTCTCTAATTGATGATCAGCGCGTGCAGTCGTCCATCGCCGCTTTCGCCACGTCCGAAGCCGCCTCGTAGCGGGCCTTGGGGTCGGCGATCTCGGCAAGCTCGCGGAATTCCTCTTCTAGCGAGGGATTGGCCGCGATGGCGTCCTCAAGACATTGGCAACCGGACGTGTCGCGCCCGTCCGCTTCAAGGCGTGCGGCGCATGCATCCGCCCACTCTCCCGCCCAGGCGACAGAGACAAGCGCCGCCGCCGCAGCGGCCGCAGAAACTAACACCTTCATGGCAACCCCTATTTCGCGTTCAGCTCCCAGCAACCCTGTTTCTGGCTTGGCGCTCGCTGCCCCGTCAAGGCTTGGCGCGACGCCGCGTCGCAAAGTCTGCGGAAATCAAGGGCGTTGAAATCCCGCCCGCCGCGCGCAATGAAGCGCGGGAAACCCATGGAAGCTGAAATGGCGGCGATGCACGGCACGACAATCCTGACGGTGCGGCGGGGCGGCGCCGTTGCGGTCGCCGGCGACGGCCAGGTCAGCCTCGGCGCGACCATCGTCAAGGGCGATGCGCGCAAGGTTCGTCGCCTGGCGGGCGGCACGGTCATCGCGGGGTTCGCCGGCGGCACGGCCGACGCCTTCACGCTGCTTGAGCGGCTCGAGGCGAAACTCGAACAGCATCCGCAAAACCTCACGCGCGCGGCCGTCGAACTGGCGAAGGACTGGCGCACCGACCGTTATCTGCGCCGGCTCGAAGCGATGATGATCGTCGCCGACAAGGCGACGACGCTTGTCCTGACGGGGGCCGGCGACGTCATCGAACCCCATGAGGGCCTCGCCGCCATCGGTTCGGGCGGGGACTTCGCACGCGCGAGCGCCCGCGCGCTGCTCGACGAGACGCCGCTCGGCGCCGAGGCGATCGCCCGCAAGGCGATGGCGATCGCCGCATCCATTTGTGTCTATACGAACGATCAGCTGACGGTGGAAACGATCAGCATATGACAGGCTTTTCCCCCCGCGAGATCGTCTCCGAACTTGACCGCTTCATTGTCGGGCAAGGCGCGGCCAAACGCGCGGTCGCGATCGCACTCCGCAATCGCTGGCGCCGGCGTCAGGTCGAAGGGCCCCTGCGCGAGGAGATCACCCCGAAAAACATCCTGATGATCGGCCCGACCGGCGTCGGCAAGACGGAGATCTCGCGCCGGCTCGCCCGGCTCGCCGGCGCGCCCTTCCTGAAAGTCGAGGCGACGAAGTTCACTGAGGTCGGCTATGTCGGCCGCGATGTCGATCAGATCGTGCGCGACCTGGTCGAAGCCTCGATCGCGCTCTTGCGCGAGCGGAAGCGCGAGGAGGTGAAAGCGCGCGCGCACGGCGCGGCGGAAGCGCGCGTCCTTGACGCGCTCGTCGGCGCGAGCGCCGGCGCGGCGACGCGCGCGAGCTTTCTTGAAAAACTCCGCCGCGGCGACCTCGACGACCGCGAGATCGAGGTCGACATGCGCGAGGCCGCGCCCGCGCCCTTCGATATCGCCGGGGCGGGCGGACAGATGAACGTCATCAATCTCACCGAGTTCCTCGGCAAGACGTTCGGCGGCCAGACGAAAAAGCGCAAGTTGCGCGTTCGCGACGCCTACGCGCCGCTGATTGCAGAGGAATCCGATCGGCTCGTGGACCAGGAAGCGCTGACGCGCGAGGCCGTCGAACTCGCCGAGAACGACGGCATCGTGTTCCTCGACGAGATCGACAAGATCGCGCGCGGCGGCGATAGCGCCCGCGGCGCCGATGTCAGCCGCGAAGGCGTGCAGCGGGACCTGTTGCCGCTGATCGAGGGGACAACTGTCTCGACGCGCCATGGCGCGGTCAGGACCGACCACATCCTCTTTATCGCGTCGGGCGCTTTCCACCTCTCAAAGCCGTCCGATCTTCTTCCCGAACTGCAAGGGCGCCTGCCCATCCGGGTCGAGCTGGAGGCGCTTACCCGCGACGACCTCCGCCGGATCCTTACCGAGACTGAGGCGAGCCTCGTCCGGCAATATTCCGCCCTGCTGGCCACCGAAGGCGTCAGTCTGGACTTCGCGCCGGACGGGGTTGACGCCCTTGCCGACGCCGCCGCCGCGGTCAATGCCTCGGTCGAGAACATCGGCGCAAGACGGCTGCATACCGTTTTGGAGACGGTCCTTGAGGACTTGTCCTTCACCGCCCCCGATCGGCCTGGCGAAAGGGTCGTCATCGACGCCGCCTATGTCGAGGCCCGGATCGGCAAAATCGCCCGGAATGCGGACCTGTCGCGGTATATTCTGTAAGGCTGGAGGCGTGTCCCGCCCGCCACAATCCCGCTTGGGCGCGGGCTTTCCGTTTCGTTAACGCCGGGCTAAGCTTTGAGGTCAGAGCGTGGAGTGGGGCGGGTAGCCATGGCGGACGGAGCGCACGGCGGCCAGAGACAGCGCGTGAGGGTCGCCTATTCCGGCGAGGAGCGCGGCTTCGGGGCCGGCGCGGTCGAGGAATTCCTCCAGAAGGCGCAAACCGTCGGGATTTCGGACGGCGGCACTGACGCCGTCAACGACGCAGGGCGCCCGCAGGAACTCGAAAAGAACCGCGCGATGCGCTCGTTCGAGTTCTCCCATCCCACCCGCCAGCCGCTGAGGACCAAAGAACAGGCCTTGATGGCGGTGAAGGCGCGTACCGCCGACTACGCTGTCGTTCCTTTCTACCACCCGCATTACGGCTACGATTACGAGACGCTGCGCGCGCTCGCGAGCCAGTTGACGCTGTTCGGCGTCGAGCAGATCACCAGCGAAACCGAGTATGTCCTCGCGGTTTATGAGCCGCAGGTTCTCGATTTCGTGCAGTCTTCGCATCCGGGGTCGACCCTCTCGACGATCATGACCGGCGCGGGCAAGCATTTGTGGTCGCGCTCCGGCGATCCCGGGGCCGCGCTGACCGGCGTTCACAAACTGCCGGACAATTCAGGATTCATGGCCTCGCCCGCTCAGCAGGCGATGTTGCGCGACCGCGTTGAATCGATCTTCGTCTCGCCGGTCGCCGCGCGCGCCTGCAAGTCGAAACTCGACGGCCTTCGTCAGGCGGGCGTCAATGTCGAGGAAACGCTGGAAGCGATCGAGCCCCACCGCGACTTCGCCCGGCGCGTGCGCGACGTGCTCGATCACACGCGCCAGACCTCGACGACTTTTGACTTCACTTCGGGTGAATCGCGCCTCCAGTCCGTGATGCCCTCGACGCAGGCGCAGGCGCGAAAGCTCTACGGCGTCGTCATCCCGCGCGAGATCGCGCAGGGTCCGGAATATATCATCATCGACGAAAAGTTCGCCGATGCCGACCCTGCGAAGACACGCTTCATGGCGGTCGAATACAGCCCCGAC
>CAZNXR010000249.1:0-4124 GCA_964576815.1 uncultured Caulobacterales bacterium
TCCGGCCGCATGTCGTCGTCATCACCACAATCGGCGAAGCGCACATTGAAAATCTAGGCAGCCGCGAAAACATCGCGCGCGCCAAGGCGGAGATCTTTCTGGGGGTCGAAAAGGACGGGACGGCGGTCCTGCCCATCGACAACGATTTTTATGGGCTTCTCAGAGACCTCGCGCACGCGGCCGGCGCCCGGCGCATTATTACTTTCGGCGAGTCGAAAGAGGCGGACATTCGCCTCGATGGTTACGAGATTCGCGAAGACGGCGGCGATGTTTCGGCGTCGGTCTTCGGGACGCCATTTGAATTCTCGCTGTCGGCGCCGGGCCGCCACCAGGCGATGAACGCGCTCGCGGTCATCGGCGCGGCGCGGGTCCTCGGCGTCCCGGCTGCGAAGGCGGCGGCCGGGCTCAAGGGCCTCGCCGCCGGCGCCGGGCGGGGCGCGCAATCCCGTATCAGGCTGAAGTCCGGCGCTGAGGTGTTGATTCTTGACGAAAGCTATAACGCCAACCCGACATCGATGGCGGCGGCGCTCGCGCTTCTCGGACAGTTGCAGCCGAAAGGTGGGGGCCGGCGTATCGCCGTTCTCGGCGAAATGCTGGAGCTTGGGCCCGACGCCCCCGTCCTTCACGCCGGACTTGCCGAAGCTTTAGTTGCCGCCCGTGTCGATCGCCTCTATGTCGCCGGCGCCCTGATGCGGCACCTGTGGGATAAAGCCCCGGAAGCGATTCGGGCCGGCGCAGCCCCGCACGCGAAAGCGCTGGCGAACGCCGTGGTCGCTTCGGTTCATGACGGCGATATCGTCATGGTCAAAGGGTCGAACGCTTCTAAGGTAAGTGAAATCGTGGCGGCGCTAAAAGCGGCCGCCGCCTGAAACAATGATGTCCGGCGGCAACGCTCATGCTCTACTATCTCACAAACTTCTCGGATCAGTTCGCGCTCTTCAACGTCTTCAAGTACCTGTCGTTCCGCGCGGGCGGCGCGATCATGACGGCGCTCCTCATCGCGTTCTTGATGGGGCCGGGTCTTATTCGATGGATGCGGCGCAAGCAGGGCCGCGGACAGCCCATCCGGCAGGACGGCCCGCAAAGTCATATCATCTCAAAGGCCGGCACGCCGACGATGGGCGGCGTCCTCATGCTGATTTCACTGACGGTTGCGACGCTGCTCTGGGCCCGGCTCGACAATCCCTATGTCTGGATCGTCATGGGCGTCACGCTGACCTACGGCGCGCTCGGGTTCTGGGACGATTATCTGAAGGTCACCAAGCAGACGGCGTCGGGCGTCGTCGGCTCGATCAAGCTGGTCGTGCAGTTCGGCGTCGCGATCCTTGCAGGGCTCCTTTGCGTCATGACGCTCGGCGCGGCGCCGGATGCGCCGGCAGGCATCGAGACGTCCGTCGCAGTGCCGTTCGTGCCGCTGCAGTTTTTCCAGGGGTGGTTCGGCGAAGGCGCGATCGGCGTCCCGATCGGCTGGCTAATGGTGCCTTTCGCCGCATTCGTCATCGTCGGCGCGTCCAACACCGTCAATTTGACGGACGGTCTCGACGGCCTTGCAACGGTGCCGGTGATGATCGCGGCCGGCGCTTATGGTCTCATCGTCTATCTCGTCGGCCGGTTCGACTTCGCCGGTTATCTCGGCGTTCCGTTCGTGCCGGGCGTCGGCGAACTTTCGATCATCTGCGGCGCGATCATCGGCGCCGGCCTCGGCTTCCTCTGGTTCAATGCCCCGCCTGCGGCGATCTTCATGGGCGATACGGGCTCGCTCGCGCTCGGCGGCGCGATCGGCTCGATCGCCGTCGCTGCAAAGCATGAGATCGTTCTCGCGATCGTCGGCGGCCTCTTCGTGCTCGAAGGGCTGTCGGTCATGATCCAGATCGCGTCATTCAAGCTTACCGGCAAACGCGTCTTCAAGATGGCGCCGATCCACCATCATTTCGAACAACTCGGATGGAAGGAATCGACGATCGTCATCCGCTTCTGGATCATCGCCGTCATTCTCGCGCTTATCGGCCTCTCAACCTTGAAACTTCGCTAGGTCATGATCATCGTCCCCGGCATCGAGCGTAGGAGGATCGGCGTCTACGGCCTCGGCGCGACCGGCGTTGCGACCTGCGAGGCGCTCGTCGCTTCGGGCGCCGAAGTCTTCGCATGGGACGAAAAGGAAGAAGCGCGCGCCAAAACGGCGAATACGCGCTACCGCGCCGAACATCCGAAAACCTGGCCCTGGAAAGAATTACGCTCGCTCGCGCTCAGCCCTGGCGTTCCGCTGACGCATCCGGCGCCGCACCCGATCGTCAGGAAAGCGCATCAGGCCGGCGTCGAGATCATCGGCGACATCGAGTTCTTCGCCCGCGCCGTCAACGCCGTCGATCCGGCGCTCCGCCCGCGCGTGATTGCGATCACCGGCTCAAACGGCAAGTCGACGACGACCGCGCTGATCGGCCATCTGCTGAAGGAAACGGGCCGCGACGCCGTCGTCGGCGGCAATATCGGCAAGCCGTTGTTGTCGCTGTCTGAAATCGTGAAGACCCGCTATTACGTGCTCGAGCTTTCGTCTTTCCAGCTCGATCTCGCCAAGTCGCTCCGCGTCAATACGGCGCTCTTCCTCAATCTTTCGCCTGATCACATCGATCGCCACGGCGACATGGCGGGCTATATCGCCGCCAAGAAACGGATCTTTCTCAATCAGACGCGCGAGGACACCGCCGTCGTCGGCGTTGACGACGTCTGGTCGCAGGGCGTCTGCGCATGGTTGATGTCGTCCGGCGCGCGCAAGGTGACGCCCGTCTCCGCCGACGGCGCGCTCGGCCGCGGCGTCTATGGTCTCAGCGGCAAGCTCTATTTCAGCCTGCCGGAAAAATCAGGCGAAGCCGGCGACATTTCCGCGATCGCGGCGCTGCGCGGCCAACATAACTGGCAGAACGCGGCGGCCGCGCTCGCCGCCGCCGTCGCAGAGGGCGTCGCACCGAACGTCGCTGTGCGCGCCATGGAACGCTTCGCGGGGCTGCCGCACCGCATGGAGCTTGTCGCGAGGCGGGGCCCCGTGCTGTTCGTCAACGACTCGAAGGCGACGAACGCCGATGCGGCAAGCCGCGCGCTGAAGTCCTATGGCGACATTTTCTGGATCGCAGGCGGCAAGCCGAAAGAGGGCGGGGTTGAACCGCTGCGGCCGCTGATGGCCCGCGTCAAGGGCGTCTATCTGATCGGCGAGGCCGCGCGGGATTTTGAAGCCCAACTCATCGGGACGGCGCCTTGCGTGCAATGCGGCGATCTTGCGAGCGCCGTGCGCCGTGCGGCGCACGACGCGGCGGCGAGCGGGCTCGCCAATCCTGTCGTTCTATTGTCCCCGGCTTGCGCATCCTACGACCAGTTCCGGAACTTCGAAGAGCGCGGGGACGTATTCAGAAAGCTAGCCGGAGAAGTCGAACTCGCAAATGGAGAGGCGGCATGAAAGGCGTCAGCAGAATCGACGACTCGCCTATCGCCCGCTGGTGGTGGTCGGTCGATCATACCTCGCTCGGTCTGATCGCCGCCTTGATGATGATCGGCGTCGTACTGCTTTTCGCCGCCGGTCCCGGCGCCGCGATGCGGCTGCAGATCGACAACAGTTTTCACTTTCCGCTGCGTCAGATCTTCTTCGTCGCACCGGCGCTCGTGGTGATCGTCTTCGTGTCGGCGCTGACGCCGTTGCAGGCCCGTCGCGCCGGCGCCGTCCTATTCGCGCTGATGTTCGCGGCGCTGGTTGCGGCGCTGCTCTTTGCGCCTGAGATCAACGGGGCAAAGCGCTGGTTCGTGTTCGGTCCGTTTTCCTTCCAACCTTCAGAATTTCTGAAACCTGGCTTCGTCATCGTCGCGGCGTGGATGCTGGCCGAGGGTACGCGCAACCCCCGCTTTCCCGGCGCGGTGATCGCGTGCGGCCTGTTCGCTGTCTGCGCAGGGCTGCTCGCTCTCCAGCCTGATTACGGACAAGCCGGTCTTCTGACCATGGTTTTCATGGCGATGTATTTCGTGTCGGGGGGCGGGCTTCTCCTGCTCACTGTCGCCGCGGCCATCGCTTTCGGGCTTTTCGTTTCGGGCTATTTTCTCTCGCCGCATCTTGCCGCACGCATCGACGCTTTCCTGAATCC
>CAZNXR010000250.1:0-4120 GCA_964576815.1 uncultured Caulobacterales bacterium
CGATGACGCCGGAAAGGAGATAGAGGCGCCCGTTCCAGCGATGAAAAACCGGCGCTTTCGTTCTTATTAGAGGGATCAGCTGCAAGGGCCCGAGCGCGGTGAGAATCGCAGCGAGAAACAAGTGAGCGCCGAGCGCGGCGTTGCCGTCCGGGTCGCGCTCCATGAGACCGTAAGGCATGACCTCGTTCCAGGCGGAGAAGTCGCCGCGGAGCGTCGAACCGCCGTAATAGGCGGCAGTGTAGTAGGCGAAGAGCAGCTGACCGGCGTAAGCGATCAAAAACCACAGGGCGCCAGAGCCCTTCAGGATGGCGAGGCTCAAGGGCGTCTCGGCGGATGAGGACTTCACAACGCACACCCGGCTTGTATGACGCGCCCAAGGCTACAGACTCCGGCATCGGAACCCATGATCGTTCGACCCAGAAAATTGATCGCCGGTAGCATCGCCCCGGGGCGCGCCATACGTGGCGCGACAGTCGCTGCGGGAAACGCGAACGCGCTTGTTCAGTTTGCGGCGTCGAAGGGCGCGGACGCCGGCGCGCTTTGCGCGGCCGCGGGCCTTTCTGCGTCCACGCTCGACGACTTCGACGCCCGCGTGCCGATGGAACGCTACAAGACCCTGATCCGGGCGGCGGCGGCGATGACGGGCAACCCCGCATTCGCGCTCAGCTACGGCGCTGAAACGGATTTTCGCGCCTTCTCCGTCGTCGGCCTGATCGCCCACGCCTCGGCGACGATGGCCGAAGCGCTGGCGCAGATGAACCGCTACAGCAGGCTCGTCGTCGAAGTCGACGGCGTCGTCGAGGGCCCGCGCTTCGCCAACGTGATGCGGGACGACGGCATGTGGCTCGATGATCTTCGAGAAAACCCAAATGATTTCCCGGAACTGACCGAAACGACGTGGTCGCGCTTCATCGTCGGAACGCGCAGGAGCTTTCCGGATGAAATCTTTGCGCTGGAGGCGCACGTCACCCATGCGGCGCCGGCGCATCGCGAGGCCTATGAGCGCATCTGGCGGGTGCCGGTGACGTTCGGCGCCGCACGCAACGCCATTCGCATGAACCCGATCTGGCCGACGCTGCGCATTCATACCGAAAACCGCTACGCCTTCGGCGTCCTGACGGAGCGCGCCGAGGCGCTGCTCGGCGCGTTGAGAGATTCCGAGAGCGTCAAGAGCGCGGTTGAGAAAAATCTCCTCGCCGTCCTTCACACCGGCGACGTCTCGATCAATAGCGTCGCGACGCGTCTCGGCATGAGCCGTCAGACGCTGTATCGCCGGCTCAAATCGGAGGGCGTCACTTTTCAGTCGGTGCTCGACGATCTGCGCCGGCGTATGGCGCTGGATTATCTCGGCGCGCGCCGCGTATCGGTGAACGAAACCGCGTATCTCGTCGGCTTCTCCGATCCCGCCGCGTTCAGCCGCGCCTTCAAGCGCTGGACGGGAAGAAGCGCACGCGAGGCGCGGCGCTGAACCCTCACCCGCGATTGAGGCCGGCGAGATGCTCGCCGAGTCGCAGCGCGAGCGCGACGACCGTCACGGTCGGATTGGCGCCGCCGCCTGTCGGAAAGACGCTTGAACCCGCGAGATAGAGGTTCTTCATCCCGTGAACTCGGCAATCGGGGTCGACGACGCCGAACTTCGGATCGTCCGACATGCGCGTCGTGCCCATCTGGTGGCAATGGCCGTCCGGCGCAGGCGCTCCGGCGAGAATCTCGTCCGCGATCTTGAAGCGTCCGTGGTTCTGTTCGGCGATCGCCTTGCCGACCTCCTCCGCCAGCGCCGTAATCGTCTTGATGTCCTGCGCCGAAAAGCGCCAGTCGATATTGACGTGATGATGGCCGAAGCGGTCTTTCGATCCCGCATCGAGCGTTACGCGGCTTTCGCGGTTCGGCGTTTGTTCGATGATGTCGGTGGCGACGCCGTCGCCGGCGCAAATGTTGTCGCGCCCGTCCGGAGAGGAAACCGCGCACTTAAAGTCATTGATCAGCCCACGGACGGGCGCAAGGCGCCCGTAGTGGCGGGGCGCCGCGTTGGGCGAAAGCGAAACGACGGCGGACCCGATCCCGCGCTTCTTCGCCGCTTCCCCGGTCAGCGTGACCGACAACCCGTCTTCGCGTCGCCAGATCGGGCTCTGATCCGCTGCGAACCTGCCGAGAACGACGTTGAAATGCTCCATGAAGCAGCGCCCGACGAAGCCGCCGGCGTCGCCGATCGGAACACCCTTCTGCGCCGCCATGGAAAGCAGGAACCGCGCATTCTCGATCGAGCCGAACGCTAGAACCGTTCGGCGCGCGGAAACCTTGAAGCGCCGGTCGCGCCAGTCGCCTATTTCAATCGCGGCGACGGCGCTTTTGTCGTCAGACAGATCGAGCGACAGGACATTCGCGTTGAGCGCGACCGTAATGCTGTCCGACCGCTGCAGCTCGGCGCGGTATTTGTCGCCGAAGCGCGTCGGCGCCGAGCGCGCGAAGCCAGACGGCTTGAAGCGCGCGCTGCGCCATTTCGGTTCGCGGCGCGGATCGAGGCTTTGGTCGGCGATGTCGAGAATCTCGCGCGCTTCGTCGAGACGGCGATAGGCCTCAGCGTAACTGATCGGCCAGCCCGGGAGACCGTCCCAGATGTCGCGCGCTTCAAAGTCGATCGGCTCGAAGACCGCGCAACGACCGGCCCAGTGGCCCGACGTGCCGCCGAAATAACGAAGCCGGCAGGTTTCAACACCGTGGTAGGTGAGCGGCCCGACCGATGTCGCTTTGTAGATCGCCTGCGACGCGTCGGCATAGTCAAAGCCGCCGGCTTCGAGCAGCACGACGCGGAGGCCGCGCGCCGCGGCCTCGCGCGCGACCGTCATCCCGGCGGGGCCCGACCCGCAGACGCAGAGGTCGTAGACGCCCTCGAAGGGGTTCGTCTCGGCGACGACAAGATCGACGATCATGCTCTGCTTGCCTCTTGGATCAGGGACGGCCGCCGCGCGGCGCTGATTTCAGCGCTTCGAGGTCTTCGGTGGTCAGCACCCATCCGTCGACGATATAAAAACCGTCGCCGATCGCTCGCGCCGCCGTAAAATCGACCGAAGCCGGAAGACCATCCGCCCGGCGCGGGCCCCGCGCCAGCGCCGCCGCCGCGACCCCGCCGACAAGGAGAGCGCCGCCGCCCGCCGCCAGCATCAGCCGCCGCGGGATGGGTTGGCGCCCAGCAGCGCTGTTTGTCGAATCGCTCAACATTAACTCCCGTCCGGGCGCGGAATCCGCCTCGATTCTAATAGACGAAGGCCCCCGCTTGGCAAGGCGCGCCGCGTGTCCGCGTGCGCAATCAGCGCGCGTTGTCCGAGGTTTAATGCGCCCCCGCCGACCGCCCGCAGGACGGCGCTGCGGCGTTTTGTTGCGCGCGGGGGCGCCAGGCCGCTCAACGCCGGGAATCACGGCAACGTCGCTTTGGGGAAAGATGATGCAGCCCGCGCCGTTGCCGCATCGCCCGAAGCGCTTCAATTTCAAGGGTCCGCCGAGGCCGAGGAGGCTTCCGGGCGCACCCCCAAGCGAGGACTTATGCCTGACGCTTCCGCTCCCGCGCTCGCCGGCCTTCTGACGCCGTCACGCGCTTACAAGCCGTTCCGCTATCCGTGGGCGCATGACTTCTGGAAGCGCCAGCAGCAGATCCACTGGATGCCGGAAGAGGTCCCGCTGGGCGAGGACTGCAAAGACTGGGCGAACAAGCTCTCGGACGCCGAGCGCAACCTCCTCACGCAGATTTTCCGCTTCTTCACCCAATCCGACGTCGAGGTGAACGACAACTACATGGAGCGCTATGCGCGCGTGTTCAAACCGATCGAGATCAAGATGATGCTCTCGGCGTTTTCGAACATGGAGACCGTGCACATCGCCGCCTACGCGCTTCTGCTTGAAACGATCGGCATGCCGGAATCGGAATTCGCCGCCTTCCTCGACTACAAGGCGATGCGCGACAAGCACGACTTCATGCACCGCTTCGGCGTCGATACGAACGAGGACATCGCGCGCACGCTCGCCATGTTCGGCGCGTTCACCGAAGGCCTGCAACTGTTCGCGTCCTTTGCGATGCTGATGAACTTCCCGCGCTTCAACAAGATGAAGGGCATGGGCCAGATCG